>NZ_DATHKG010000166.1:0-79531 GCF_035489435.1 Flavitalea sp. | reverse complement strand
GATCAGGGCCCAACAGCAACCAGCACTACAAGCATACTTAACAAAGCCGATCAGGGAACAAAAAGCCGATCGGAGACAACAGCAGAGAGCGGCAAAACGAAACGTATTAACCAGGAATCACAGTGGCAAATCAAACCAACCGAAAGGGGCCATCCGGCGGAGTGAAGAACCGAGTGAACGCCATGAACGCGCAACATCAACAATGTAAACACAACGACGCAAGGCACAAAAGCCGATAGCTGTATCAAAGAAAGTTGATGATGATCCCCATAAGTATAATGATCGCTGCAATTGTTACTACCGGTAGATATTTATCAAATGTTGCGCGTCTTTTCCTTTGTTTATTGAATTGATGAATTTCGAGAATCTTATCATTATCTGCCCCTGCTATCTTTATAAGCTTGGCTGTAATGCGATCAATATATTCTATCGAGAGCCACTTGCTGGAAAGAAGCACTTCGTCTATTGCACGGCGTGAGAAGACCGTATCGCCGGCATTTCGAAGGAGTTCAATATTGCTAAGGCTCAGTGCGGTATTTATTGCTTTGAACAGTTCCGCATGTTTCAGCTTCCTTTTGTTGCTGACTGTCTCAACCTGTTTCCTGATCCTGGTAAGTTGTTTAAGAACAGTCAGGTGATTAACCGGTTCAGGGGCCTTGGGTTTTTCGGGTGGCCTTTCGGCCGGATGGCTTGAAGTAACTGTACCACGCGGTTTTCGATGACCTTTCGACAAATCATAATCATAAATAGTGCGACGATGCTTGTCGGACAGTACATGATAGGCGTCTACGATTTCTTTAAACTTGTTTTCGGCAAACTTATCCCCAGATGGATTTTTGTCTGGATGATATTTAAGCGCAAGTTTTCTGTAAGACTTTTTGATTTCGTCTTCAGAGGCATCCCTTGAAACTTCAAGTATATTATAATAATTCTCAATCATAGTGTACCCCGGCAAGCGGGCTGAAAAATAGGTAAAAATTTTCATTACCAAAAAACACAAGGTAGCGGGATTGCTATCTCTCAAATTATAAAACTGTTTTAATCTTTAACCTGTTATTTAGAGCCATTATATTGTAGTTTTGAATGGAGTCATCTTTTCAACTATGTCGACGCTTAGCATTACAACAATTCAATCAGGTCTGACCTGGGAAAATAAAGAAGCAAACCTTGAAATGTTCGATAAAAAGATCAGGAGTCTTAATGGCAAAAAAGAGCTTGTGATCTTACCTGAAATGTTTAGCACAGGTTTCAGCATGAATCCCGCTTTGCTGGCAGAAACAATGGACGGAGCAACCGTACATTGGATGCGTAGAATCAGCGCGGAGCAAAAAATCATACTTACAGGAAGTATCATCATTGAAGAAAACGGCTCCTACTTTAACAGGCTAATATGGATGCTTCCAAACGGCAATTATGGCTCCTACGATAAGCGTCATCTCTTTGCTTATGCCGGTGAAGACAAATATTATACAGCCGGAAACAAACGGCTTATCGCATCAGTGAAAGGATGGAAGGTCAATCTGCAAATTTGTTATGATCTGAGGTTCCCGGTCTGGGCAAGACAGTCAGAAACATCTTTCGACCAGGTGCCGCTGCCTCCGGACCAAAGAAAAAACAAAGGTGTAGAGTATGATTTGTTGATCTATGTTGCCAACTGGCCGGAAAAAAGAATTCAAGCCTGGAAAACCCTGTTGCAGGCAAGAGCCATCGAAAATCAGTGTTATGTTGCAGGGGTTAACCGCGTTGGTAACGATGGAAATAACATTTATCACAGTGGAGATAGCATGGTTATTGATCCGCTTGGCGAAATACTTTATACCAAATCCCATGAAGAAGATATCTATTCTATTCAGCTTGATAAGGGAAAACTTGATGAACTGCGTACCAAACTGCCTTTCCTGGACGATGCCGACGACTTTCTTATCCAAACCTAAAAACCCAAACTATGATTCCATCACAAATAAAATACGCTACTTGAATTTGCCAAATTCAGGAAGTGACACACTTCCCACAAACCATTAACCAGGAATCACTCATCACTTACAACTCACCACTCACTCATAACTCATAATTCATAACTCATAACTATATTAACGTGGCCACAGCTTTTACAAATGCAAAGATCTTTACCGGTGAAAATTTTGAAGAAGGGAAAGCGGTACTTGCCGACATGGGAATTATCACTGGCATTGTTGACGCTGATTCAATTCCCGGAGGATATACAATCTCAGATATAGGAGGATACAATCTGGCTCCTGCATTTATTGACCTGCAGATCTATGGTGGTAATGGAAGAATGTTTTCAGACAATCCTGATCATGAAACGCTTGACAGTACTTGCCAGTATTCAAAAGCAGGTGGCGCTTCACATTTTATGATTACGCTTGCCACCAATTCTATAGATACATTTTTAAAGGGCATGATTGCTGTCAGATCTTATTGGCAGGAAGGCGGGCAAGGACTGCTTGGGCTTCATCTTGAAGGTCCTTATATAAATGCAAAAAAGAAGGGCGCGCATATTGAGAAGTATATAAAAAAACCTGAGCTTGATGAACTAAAAATGCTGATGGATAAAGGAGGTGATGTAATAAAGATGATCACAGTTGCTCCCGAGGTGTGCAGCGATGAAGTACTGGAATACCTTCTTGAAAATGTAACCGTCGTTTCTGCCGGGCATACCAACGCAACATACAAGGAAGCTCAGTCAGGTTTTGGCAAAGGGATAATGGCAGCTACTCATTTATTCAATGCAATGACCGGCCTGCAGCATCGCGAGCCAGGAATGGTAGGTGCCATTTTTAATGATCCGAATGTAATGAGCAGTATTGTTTGTGATGGCATTCATGTGGATTTTGCCGCAGTCAGGATTGCGAAAAAAGTGATGGGGGAAAGGTTATTCTATATCACGGATGCCGTAGCAGAATCCAGGGTTGGATCTTATCAGCATATTTTGAAAAACGATCGTTACACATTACCAGACGGAACCCTGAGCGGATCTTCGTTAACTATGATGAAATGTGTAAAAAACGGGATTGAAAAAGCGGGGATCTCACCGGAAGAATCTTTAAGAATGGCAGCAGAATACCCGGGAAATTTATTACTGAGAGATATGCAGATCGGTAAAATCCAGATACACTATGCAGCAAGCTTTGTGGTATTTGATGACGAATACAATGTTCTACGTGTTATAGTAGATTGAAATGCCCTCACTGCTTTTGTTGGACAGCGCCGTTATTGCTGAGGATGATTTCTTTAATTACCTCAACCTTTGGATCGACACCCCTCCTGATTGATTCCACAGATGGCAGCACCTCAATATCCGGCATTACTCCCCGGCCTGCGGCAACCTTATCTTTGTCCATGACCAGCCTGAACTTAGGTAAACTAAATCTCAACCCTGTTCCTGGCAAGGTTACATCCGGCAACATCCAGGCAGAGTTTCCATAAGCGCCACCACCGGTTTCCTCACCAATGATTTTGACATTGGATTGCCCCTGAAGTTTTTTTGCAAATAAAGCAGTGGCAGAAAAAGAGTTTCCGCCTGTCAGGATATAAACGTCGCCATCAAAATGATTTTTGCGCTTCGGTTTGAACACATGTCTTTCAAGATAACCGAAGTGATATTTTCCATCCCGCTCCTTATGTGTTATAAATTGCATCATAAGCCAGTAAAGCGGTTGCATCTCTATATGGCTACTATATCGGCTGCTACGCTTAATAGCGTATAGGGTATCTGCCAGTTTAAATTTTTTATCTGTTATATATCTTGTCAGAAATGTGGAATTACTTGCATCGCCTCCGCCATTGGTTCGAACATCGATAACCAGGTACCTGATGTTCATCTGCTTCATGGTTTTGAAACTATTCCGGAAAAAGGATTTCAGCTTATGACCCCTCGAAAATGTATTTACAGTCATGAAAGCCGACTTAAGCGTAGTATCAACCTGGACATTCCTTGCAGAATGCATTGAAATGAATTTCGACTCTTCCCTGCTGGGACGCTTCGTTTCAACCGGGGGGCGTTTATCAGTACTATCTGCTGCGGGATCATATACCGCTATCCGCGTTGTTTGTAGTTGATTCCAACGATCATAATAACTGATATCTAGACTATCAGGCAAACCAAAAATGTTTTTATAAAATGCTCCGAAATTTCCCCGGTTACTGATTGCCTGGTATTTACCGGTGATGGCATTGCCATCCGCCGACAGGTAATTAAAAACAGTATCAATCAGGTGGGCCACCGGTATATTGTTGATTGCTGTAATAATTGTTCCTCTTCTTATAATGGAATCTTTACGGTTGAGATTAGCCGTTACTACCATCGTATCTGCCCAGGCTTTTATACTCAGGGGAAAGATCTTAAGCTTTGCCGTGTCAAGGTAGGCTGAATAATACTTTGAATACCGCACAGCAGTATGACCACATTTCATCTTTGACACCACAAAACTCAACAGGGTTCTGAATTCCCGTTCGGTCATTGAATCTCTCACCTGCGAATAGCCCTGGTCAAAATAATGATCCATACTGTCCTTTGAGGTGAACCAATACAAACCTGGATGAGATTCTTCGAGAACATTACGGAACAAAGTATAATCTTTCTGTAGAGCAGATTTTGAGAATTTTCTTTCTGCTACAAAAGATTTTCGGGAACTGCCACAGGAGGCAGCAACGAAAGTTAACACCAACAGAAATACAGGTAGTGAAATTTTTTTCATTGCCAGGCTTACCCCATTATATTTTTATGGCTGAATTTCAACCCTGTGCTTTTTAACTTTTACTGTTTAAAGGCGTTCCATCCTTGTGCCGTAATCGGGAAGTTCTTTCCACCCTTGGTAATAATATGTGATCCTTCAGCTGGATCGGTAATATAACCGATTACGCTGATCTCCTCATTAAGAACGAGCTTATCATAGTCTGATTGCGGAATTGTAAACAATAATTCATAATCTTCACCACTGCTCAGTGCACAAGCTGTAGGATCCAGCTCAAATTTGTAAGCAGCCTGTTTCATCCTGTCTTCTATTGGGAGTTTGTCTTCATATATCACTGATCCCACCTGGCTTTGTTCACAAATATGCAGTATCTCCGAACTGAGGCCATCACTGATGTCCATCATTGCTGTCGGCATAATCTTAGACGATTCAAAAAATTCGATGATGTCTTTTCTTGCCTCGGGTTTCAGTAACCTGCCAATCACATAATCTTCTCCCTCAAGATCGGGCTGAACCTGCGGATTTTCGAGATAGATCTGTTTCTCCCGTTCAAGGAAAAGCAGACCCACATATGCAGAACCAAGATAACCACTGCAGCAAAGAAGATCCCCTTTTTGGGCCCCGCTTCTTTTTACAAACTTGTCGGGAGTAACCTCACCAATTGCAGTAACCGAAATCACAAAACCTTTTTGAGAAGAAGTGGTATCACCTCCGATAAGGTCAACCCCATACTTTTCACAAGCTGCATAAACACCATCATAAAACTCCTGCAAGGCTTCAAGACTAAACCGGTTGCTGAACGCAATACTCATAGTGATTTGAGTAGGAACAGCATTCATTGCATAAATATCACTGAGGTTCACAACCACACTTTTGTACCCGAGATGTTTAAGCGGAGTATACATGAGGTCAAAATGTATACCTTCAACCAGCATATCAGTAGTAATGACGGTTTGCTTCCCGAAATGATCAATCACTGCTGCATCATCGCCGACACCCAGGATAGTAGACGCGTTTTGTATTTCTATATTCTGAGTGAGATATTTTATAAGGCCAAATTCCCCAAGCGACGCTATTTCTGTTCTGTTTTCAGACATTGATATTTATTTAAACTAAGGTTGTTATAGCAGTTATTTCATTATCACCCGATCAACGGTTTCAATCTATGACGTTTATCTTATCAAGCTTTGTTATTGATCCATTCCAGCATTTCATCATGGATTTTCCCATTTGTTGCCAGTATATGAGGCTGATAGGGAGAATAGTAATCTCCCTTGTAATCCGTTACTTTTCCGCCCGCTTCTTCAACGATGAGGAACCCGGCTGCGCTGTCCCAGGCTTGTAACTTATGTTCGTAAAATCCATCAAATCTTCCGGTTGCAACCCAGCAAAGATCCATTGCTGCAGAACCTAGTCTTCTGACGGGTACCCCCTTACGGATAAATCGTTCGAAGCATTCAAGTGGCCCGTTTGGAATATCGAGATAAGTGTAGGGAAAACCGGTAACAAGACAGGAATCTATAACTGTCGATACGGAGCTGACATTGATAGGCGATCCATTGAGCATGGCGCCTTTTCCTTTTTCTGCGAAGTAGAATTCTTTAAGAAATGGATTGTAAACTGCGCCCATGATCATTTTGCCTTTCTGCTCCAGGCCAATCGACACACAACAAATAGGAATGCCATGCGCGTAGTTTACAGTTCCATCTATCGGATCAATGATCCATTTATATTCGGAATCCATGATGATCTCACCGGACTCCTCACTTAAAATAAAATGCCCGGGGAAAAATTCCTTTATTGTTTCAATAATGGCCTTTTCTGAAGCGTGATCAGCTTCTGTGACCAGGTTATTGATGCCTTCCTTATTGGTAACCTTCAGTTCCTTGCTATTGAAATAATACTGCATTACTTTGGCCCCGGCCTCGGTAGCGCTGATAAGTGCTTCTTTAAACATGGCGCAAAGATAGGAACCTATGCGCCGATTTTTGTATCATCAGGAACAGATTCTCACACCGCGATAGCTGAATCCTGGTATGGCTGGTAATCGATATAACCCTTTTCGTCTGCAGTGAAAAAAGTGGAAGAATCAAGGTTATCGGCCAAACTCCAGTTGTTTCTGAATCGTGTAATGAGGTCTGGATTGTTAATAAAGGGCCGGCCAAATGCTACCAGGTTTCCAAGACCTGATTTTATATCTTCAGCAGCCCTGTCTTTGTCATAATTACCGGCCAGAATAATAGTCTGTGTAAACCACTTACCAATCGCCTTTTTCAAAGAATGAGGAACCATATTTTCACCATTTTCCAGCAGGTGAATATATGCCATACCAGTTTCATTCAGTTTTTGGGCGAGATAGAGATAGGTAGCTTCTATTTCGTCGTAAACAGGCATGTCGTTGAAAATGCTGAATGGAGAAATACGGATACCAACACGTTCTGCACCAATGGCTGCGCTTACAGCAACAGCAGTTTCAATTACAAACCTGGCCCGGTTCTCAACCGATCCGCCATAATCATCAGTTCTCAGGTTACTGAAAGGTGAAAGGAACTGTTCTAACAAATAACCATTGGCCCCATGAAGTTCTACCCCGTCGAAACCGGCTTCAATTGCATTTTTTGCAGCATCCACAAACTCTTTCTGAGCATTGTTGATTTCAGCCTTCGTCATTGCCCTTGGCTGTGAATTTTCCTGCAATCCGGAGTTTGTCCAGATCTGGCCTGTTGCAGTTACACCCGACGGTGCAAGTACAATTCCACCAGCCGGAAGATTTGAAACATGACCGATACGGCCTGTATGCATTAATTGCGCGAAGATTTTTCCGCCACTTTTGTGTACGGCTTTTGTTACCAGCTTCCACCCGTTTACCTGTTCTTCATTAAAGAGACCGGGTATGTTGGTATATCCCAGGCCATTGGGTGATGGTGCAATGCCCTCAGAAATTATGAGTCCTGCAGTCGCGCGCTGTGCATAATACCTGGCCATCAGGGCATTCGGTATATTTCCGATTGCACGGGACCTTGTCATCGGCGACATTATCAGCCGGTTTTGCAAATGAATATTTCCCAGTTGATAAGTGCTGAAGAGGTGATTAATCATATCAGGTATTTTTAATTTATGAAACATTTATTCATTTATATATTTACAACTTTCGATGTATTAGGCAAAAAAATTTTATTTTTCAACGTCGTCCTGATGCAGATCTCCATGCTTAAGTTCAACATGGTTGAGGTCGACAGGCTTTGGGTCAACATGCCTGTGGTCGACATTTTTTGAGTCAGTATTTTTCTGATCCGGCGGCTTTGCGAGACAATGTTTTAAATCATTGAGCATCTGAATATACAAATCAAGCATCGGCTCATTCAGCGTGTATTTGTGATTTCTTCCTTCCTTTTCCGGCTCGATCAACCCCGATTCAATCAATATTTTCACATGATGTGAAATTGATGGCTGAGCCAGATCAACAACAGTATGAATATCTGAACACTGTCCACATCCTCCCTTATTGGAGATGAAATGCAGGATCTTGAGGCGATTACTATCGCCCAGGGCCTTTGAAATTTTTTCGAATTGTTTAGATGTCAGTGTCGATGTCGGTGTCACAAAAAATAGATTGAAAGATGCAAATGTATCAATTTTCCGCAAACCAAAATGAATTTTGAACTTTTGCCGCTTTTTTTAACATTTTGCCTTGTGATTGAAAAAATCGTATTTCGCTGTCGATGGTCCTTTCGGTGTTAATAGTGAATTATAATGTTCGGTATTTTCTTGAGCATTGCCTGTTATCTGTTTTACAGTCTATCGAATATATGAAATCGGCAGAAGGATGGCAAACCGAGGTGTTGGTGATAGACAATGATTCCCATGATAATAGTCTTGAATACCTGCAACCTTTATTTCCTTCTGTGAGATTTGTACAGGCTTCAAAAAACCTCGGTTTTGGCAAGGCTAACAACCTGATTTTGAAAGAGGCTTCGGGGAAGTATGTGTTGTTTTTGAACCCCGATACGCTGGTGGCTCAGGACTGTTTTTTAAAAACCATCCGCTTCATGGAATCGACTCCTCTTGCCGGCGCCTGTGGGGTAAGGATGATTGATGGATCCGGGAATTTTCTGCCGGAATCCAAACGCGGTTTCCCGGGAGCCTGGAATTCTTTTAGTAAGATGACAGGATTGATAAAGATTTTTCCCCGAAGTAGTGTATTTGCGGGTTATTATGAAGGGCATCTTGACGAACTGAAAACCCAGGAGGTTTCGATTCTGAGTGGTGCCTGGATGATGGTCAGGTCTTCGGTCTTAGACAAAACCGGTGGGTTTGATGAAAGATTTTTTATGTATGCAGAAGATATTGATCTCAGTTACCGGATAAAGCTGGAAGGTTTTGCGAACTACTATTTTGCCGAAACCACCATTGTCCATTTTAAAGGCGAAAGCACCAGTAAGGATAAAATTTATACTTCGCGTTTTTACACCGCGATGATCCGGTTTGTACAAAAACATTTCACCGGCGCAGCGGCATCACTCTACATTGTTATGCTCAGGGCAATGATCAAATTCAAAACATTGGCTCCGGGAATGGGCCAGGAATTACAACCAATGGTCACCGGGTCTTCTTTGAAGACTTTCGCAACAGGTGATCCAGGGGCTATCCGGGTTCTATCGGCTATTATTAAACGTAGTCCTGGCAGCGTTAAAGTTTTTAGCGATGAAAAACAAACCGCAGATGAAATCGTGTTTTGCCTGGGAGACAATTTTTCTGTTACAGACCTGGTAAAAAGGCTGGAATCCGAGTATTGCCCGGTCAAAAAAATATTCCATCCAAGGGCCGGGGCTATTATTGGAAGTCATTCCAAAAACAACCAGGGTTCAGTTGAGGTACTACATCGTTGATCTGCTGTATAAGCTCAGTCATCCGCTTGATTTTACAGGGGTTACACTGTTATTATCCTCTTAATACCTTAATTTTGGCAATAGCAAAATAAACCCTTGCTTCTCTTTAATGGCCTTAATTGAGTTATCGCTTCCTCGTTCGATTGCGAAAGCCTTAAGACTACCGCCAAAATCTCCCATGCGGCAGCAGATAAAGGTTTTGAAACGGCTTTTGAAAAAGGCAAGGTTTACCGAGTTTGGTCAGGCTTACCATTTTGACAAAATCCTCCTCAGCAAACATCCCGAAAAAAAATTCCAGGAGCTGGTTCCTACTTTTGATTACAATGCGATTTACCAGGAATGGTGGCATAAAACGCTGGAAGGAAAACCGGATATTTGCTGGCCTGGAAAAATAAAATTCTTCGCCTTAAGTTCCGGCACTTCAGAATCTGCAAGCAAGTATATCCCGATAACCAACGATCTGATGCGTGGAAATCGCATAATCATGATCAAACAGTTGTTGAGTCTTCGCACATATCACGACATCCCGGTAAAAAGTATCAGCAAGGGATGGTTGATGTTGGGTGGCAGTACTGATCTTCAAAAAGGGCCGGGATATTATTCAGGAGATCTCAGCGGTATCACCGCTAAAAAGGTTCCATTCTGGTTTTCCCCTTTTTATAAACCGGGCAAAAAAATCGCCCGTACCAAAGACTGGAACACAAAAATAGAAGCTATTGTTGAGGAGGCGCCGAACTGGGATATCAGTTTTGTTGTAGGAGTTCCGGCATGGATTCAAATGTGTATGGAAAAGATTATTGAAAGATATAATCTGAAAACAATCCATGATATGTGGCCAAACCTGGCATTTTTTGTTCATGGTGGCGTTTCCTTTGAACCTTACAAAAAGGGGTTTGAAAAACTTATTGCAAAACCACTCACATATATAGAAACCTATTTGTCTTCAGAAGGTTTTATTGCTTACCAGGACCGGCAACATGCTGACGGGTTAAGGCTCGCACTAAGCGAACATATTTTCTTTGAATTCGTGCCTTTTGATGACCAGAATTTTGACGCCGACGGCAACCTGTTGACGGATTCAAAAAAACTGATGATCCACGAACTTGAAGAAAACAAAAACTATGCTATTCTTTTAAGCACGATGGCCGGGGCCTGGAGATATCTGATTGGCGACACGGTTAAACTCGTGAATAAGGAAAGATCTGAGATTATTATTACAGGGAGAACAAAACATTTCCTGAGCCTTGTCGGAGAACATCTCAGTGTCGATAATATGAATAAAGCCATTCAACTGGTTACAAATGAACTGAACATTTCAATTCCCGAATATACAGTTGCAGGGATACCGGATGGTTTATTTTTTGCTCACCAGTGGTATGTTGCCTGTGACGATGCTGTTGATGCAGAAGTGTTGGGCAAAAAAATTGATGATAAGCTCAGGGGCCTGAATGATGACTATGCTGTTGAAAGAGAAAGTGCCTTAAAAAATGTTCACGTAAAAATTTTGCCTGAAGCGGCCTTCATGGAATTCATGGAACTTAAAGGCAAAATCGGGGGGCAGCATAAATTTCCGCGCGTAATGAAAGGCAAGATGAACGAAGAGTGGACCCGGTATCTTGAGACTGGCAAACTTTAAATTTAACTGCCCGTTTATTTCAGATCGTGACAAATCTCAAACAATAAGCCGGTACACATAGGGGTTATTAAGAACAATTGATTGCGGCATTTATTTGTAATTTGTCGCCTTTCTTAACCAGCACTATATTTAGATTTTCCAAACAGATGTGGCAGGCACTTTTAAGCGGTATAACTCTTGGATTCATTCTTGCACTTTCGGTGGGGCCCGTCATTTTTACTATCATAAAACAAAGTATTAATAACGGGCATGTTGGCGGATTCAGTTTTGTAGCCGGTGTCTGGGTAAGTGATATATTATTAGTTGTGGTGAGTAATGCATTTTCCACCCTGGTTTCCGATCTGCTCGAGCATAGAAATATTATCGCATATATAGGCAGTATTTTCCTTGTTGCAATGGGTATTTACTATTTGTTTTTTAAGAAAATTACGCTCAAGACTGATGCCGAAGGGAAATCAGTAAGGTTCAGTGGCTTCGATATGGTCAAATTGTTTTCAAGCGGGTTTCTTATCAATACGCTGAACCCAAGTGTTTTCATCTTCTGGTTAACTACTGCGACTACTTTTGCAGTGAAATACACATTTAAGGAACGTATCATTATATTTTCGGTTTGCCTTGCGCTGAATATTGTAGCAGATATATTGAAAGTGATCATGGCCGGGAAGTTGCGCAAACGCCTTACCCTTCACAATGTCTCGCTGATCAATAAAATTTCTGGCACAATCCTTATCGGGTTCGGACTTGCACTACTCTATGGAGCCTTCTATTTCGCCTCAAAAAATTGATTAGCTTACCGACAATTAACAAAACATTAGAGTGAATATAGTTTTGAGGCAAAAATGAAAATACTTTTTGCAGCAACTTCGCATTCTTAGCTCATTTTTAAATGCATGGTTACATGAGAAGATTTCTACTATCAGTGATATGCTTTTTAATGATTGCAGAATTAAAATCCCAGGACGATTTTATTGTGTTGAAAAAGCGTAATAACCGCACACTCAAAACCTATGGCCAGGGCTCGTTTTTATCAGCTAAGACTAATACCGGATTTCAACTAAACGGATTTATCACTGCAATCAGGAACGATTCGGTTTTCATCAGGCAGCAGGAAACAAAATTGGTTTCAACCGAGTTCGGACAAACGATAGATACTGTTTTTTACACCTTTGGTTTTGATCACCGTAATATCACCGCTTTTTATTTTAGCAACCAGTATGGTCCAACTATGCGGAAACGCGGTTTCGCCCAGACGACATTGCCAATAATTATGATAGCTGGAGGTACTGGCTACATCATCCTCGAACTTGTCAATACTGTGTATAGGAAAGAGTCATTGAATGAAGGGAACAAATTGCTGTCTTTAGGTATTGCTGCAGGAATTGCGGGGACAGGCATATTGCTTCAAACCCTGAATAACCGGAAAGATAAAGTTGGTAATAAATACAAGGTGCACTACGTCAGGAATGCAAGGGGCAAATAAACAGCGGGAATGTAGCTCTTCATACGATTAATTTATGTTCCTTCGCGCAATTATTAATAATGTGTGGCCGTTAAAGGTCTGCCCTTATGTGTTGCAACTAAGTATTTACCCGGATGGCTATCAAAACAAAAGGATTGGGTCTTCGTGTATTGAGATTTTTAAAGAGGCTTTTTATCTTTCTTTTCATTTTTCACCTCTTTTATGTCCTCATACTCAAATGGGTTAATCCCCCTGTAACCATAACCCAGTTTGTAAGTTGGATAACAGGAGATGGATTGAAACGCGATTATGTTTCCTATTCCGAAATATCAAGTTATGCAAAGATCGCTGTGATCGCTTCAGAAGATCAGCTATTTCCTGAACACAATGGGTTCGATTGGAAAAGCATCGAAAAAGCAATGGAGCATAATGAAAAGAATCCGAAAAAAATAAGAGGTGCTTCAACTATCAGTCAGCAGGTAGCGAAAAATGTTTTTCTCTGGCAAGGCAGAAGCTGGCTGCGTAAAGCATTTGAAACATACTTCACATTTATCATCGAAATTGTTTGGGGTAAGAAAAGAATACTTGAAATGTATCTCAACATTTCCGAGATGGGAACTGGTATTTATGGGATTGAGGCTGCGGCGAGATCATACTTCAAAAAGCCGGCTTCACGGCTTACAAGATCTGAATCCGCAATGATTGCAGCAGGACTCAGAAATCCCAAAAAATATACCGTTAAACCGCTTTCAAAATTTGTTGCTTCGCGTTATCCCTGGATTCTTAAACAAATGACAAACCTCCAGGATGACGATGGGTTACAGCGCATACTTCAATAGTATGTTTCAGTTTATGTTGATTTATTTCATGTCAAATGCAAATGTTGCACTGTTCAACGTAGGCTGATTTTTTATTCGCGATTCTGTAGCCAGCCGGCCAAGATATTCACCCTTTGCAACAGGCACAGGAAAACTTAACCTGATCTTTGTTTTTAATTCCCGGATCTGATCAACCCTGATATTTGTTGAATAATAATCCGGAACCGTGTCGTTATTGAGCACCCCAATCTGAATCAGTGCCTGGTTATAGGGTGAAAGCCGGAACACTTTGAGATAGTGTGCCGGTACTGATATTTCACAATCCAGCGAGACCAGTCCATTGCCAGCCCGGATGTTTTTGATATCCCTGAACTGGAGTTTTGAAAAAGAAAAAAAGGAATCAATCACCGCTCCACCGTTTATTTGCCCACCCTTGCCCTGGACGGTTTCCTTTAAAATATAAGGATCATACCGGCCTAATGCGAATACTGTTTTACCAAGTAACGAATCGCTTACCGGCCAGTAATTGAAGTTGTTCCTCCGGTAATCGGGGGTATTCAAAGAATAAGATTCAATACCAGTATAAAACCAGTATTTTGATGCCTGCTGGTAAGAACTTATCGCGACAAGAGGAAGTCCCCCTGATTGCATACGCAGACCTGTTGACCAGCTTTTATTCTGATGAAACTCATCCTTTTTTACCAGCTTTGAACCATGAATGTCTATCACAAGGTAAACGCGGAAGATCAGCACAATTGCAAGGCTGAATATAACGGTATTGAATACCCATTTTTGCAGTTTAGGTCGCTCAACCATGTACTGATGACTCAATACAATTAGTGCAACTATCACCGGGACTGTCCAGTTTGCTTCAACTCTTCCTTTCAGCGTACTAACCAGGAAAAAGAGGTAGAAACCAATCATTGAATATTTCAGCGCCTTTTCTGTAAGTGATGAAGGACGGTGCCGGAAAGCCTCCCAGAGAAACAACCAGCCCATTAAAGGGCCCACAAGCAGTAGCTGGCCAAGCAGATATTCAATGGTAAAAGTAAAACGGTAATGCGTCGCATTTCTTTCCACAAGATGATATTGCACAGAAGGAAAATCATGTGTGTATTGCCAATAAATATGGGGACTAAATAATATTACCGCGATACCGGCAGCCAGGTAGGTTTGATATTTTATAAAGAGTTTGGGGTTTGACAACAGGGTAAAAAAAACAATCAGGATTCCATGATATTTACTATATAACATAAACGCAATGTTCAGTCCGAGCAAAGCTGTGTTTGCCATGTTCATGTTATTGGTAAATCGCCGGTATAAAAGGAAAAACATTGCAGTAAAAAACATCAAAGGAAGATCCGGTGCCGCTATGATACCTCCTACCTGTGCAATTGCGAGCGACATCAGGATTCCATAAAACAGCAGGGGATTTTTCTTCTCAAGTAAAACCTGGATCACCAGTAAGGTGGCGGTGTTAATTAACACAATCATAAAGCGAACACCCAGTTCACCGGGAAATAACCAGGTTCCACATTTAATAAGCAGTGCAATCATCGGAGGATGATCATAATATCCCCAGTCCAGGAAATTGCTGTAAATCCAATAATAAGCCTCATCATCAAGCAACTCTGTCGACGCTGCCTGAATTATGTTCATGGCGAACCATGCTCCATAAAAAACCAGCTTATGATATTTCTTTACAAAAGCGAGTAGATCCATACGATGCAAAAATAATGCAATATCATCGCGGGTAAACAGCGAAATGAAGACCGGTAACTAAAAGGTTAGCTTAAAACATTTGTCAACAGCATCGATGGCTATATGTAACCGATCAGAATATTCACCACTGATATCTATCCATGGAACATCCTGGGAGATAAGAATCTCTTTATAAATATGATAGAGCCTGGTTCTGCTTTCAAGATCGGGATATTCACGGAGTTGATCTTTAACCCAAGGCAGGTCTATATTGCAAAGAAGGTAAAGGTCATATGGTCTTGTAGCAATTTGTTCAAGTATCCAGGCATGACATTTCTGGAATACGAACTCGCACCATACCTGCATTACATACATATTGGTATCAATAAACAAGAGCTTATCCTTGTTCCCGGGATCCTGAAGTATTTCCTTTTCAGTTTCTATCTCGTGTGCTAGCTGGCCTTTCGCAATGGTTAACAAATCATCATAGTCGTAATTCATGCCATGGCTAAGGAGAAAGCCTCGTGCGAACTCCGGCACCCATTCCGTATTATAATGCTGCGCAAGCTCTGTCGAAAGAGTAGTTTTTCCGGTCGACTCCGGCCCTAAAATCACAATTCGTTTTGTTTCCATCTCAGATTTTCCGACCGTTTAATCTTTTGGTTCCAGGTTATATAGCCCATAATTGCAAGTACAAGTAACACCAGGAACTGAAAACTTGTAAACACTGCATGTTTGTAAAAATATAGTGGGATGGAAGCAATATTCGTAAGTATCCACCAAATCCAGTTTTCAAGTTTTTTCTTAGCCATCAGCCACATCCCCGTATATGCCGATGCCGAAGCAAATGAATCGGCAACCGGCACATCACTATTTGTAAATGTCCTGAGCACCAGGTACAGTAAAGCCCAGCAAGCGCTGAAAAAAATTATGGACTGTTTCCATTCTTCCGGGCTGCACTTTGTAATCTTTAGTACATGTTCTTTACCGTTATTCCTTGTTTTGGCCCAGAGTATCCAACCATAAATACTCATCACTGTATAATAAAAATTCAGGCTGGCTTCAGCGTAAAGATTCCACCAGAACAAACAGAAATAAGTATAAAGAATGGTATTTATCAGACCGGTAGGGTAAACGAGAATATTTTCCATACGGGAAAAAACAACGCTTGCTATCCCAAAAAAAACGGCAATAAATTCCAGCCAGGTTGTTTTTTGAAGGCCCTCCAAAAATAAACGAAAGATTTCCTGCATATCATAAAAAAAAACCTTCCGGTCAGGAAGGTTTAGTATAATAAAATGAATTTGTTATTCTGCTTCCGCAACTACTTCAGATACTTCGGGAATCATTCTTTTCATCATTCCTTCAATTCCCGCTTTCAGGGTAATCATAGAGGAAGGACAACCACTGCAGCTGCCTTGCAGCATCAGGTTTACTACCCCGTCATTGTAACTTTTGAACTGGATAGCACCGCCGTCCATTTCAACCGCAGGTTTCACGTAATTTTCGAGCAACTCCTTGATGCGTTTTACAACATCGTCGTCATCTGCTGCAACAGTATTGGAACTTTCCTGTTTCATTGTTGCAACCTCATCTTCGTTTACAACAGGTTTGTTTTCTTCCAGGTATTCTTTCAAAAACTGGCGGATAACAGGTACCACATCGTTCCACTCTGTTTCATTGGTTTTTGTCAAAGTCACAAAATTGCTGGCGATGAACACTGCTCTTATAAATGGAAAACCGAATAGTTCTGTTGCAAGTGGAGATGGTTTTGCGCTACTGATTTCCGCGAAATCAATGCTTTTTCCGGGATATAGAAGTTTGTTTGCAACAAATTTCATTGTTTCCGGGTTGGGCGTCATCTCGGTATATATACTGATGACAGGATTTCCTGTTTTGATCATACTCACGAATTTAATTACAAAAATAACACAGTTTGTGGCTTTTTGGTTGGGTTTTTTGAAATGTAAACAAATCTTTTAGTGATCGCAGTCTTCCTTGTGCGCATGGTCATGTATGCGGCAGGCCCGGTAATTCAACAAATGGGCAACAATAATAAACACCACGGCTATCGGTAAAAGCCAATACTCGAAATCGTGCCAAACCTGTTTTGCGAACAGGAAGCCAATACCAACAAGGAAAATAATAAGGGGAAAAAAGCTGTGATGGTGTTTCCTGAAGCCATGCAACAAGGAATAACTTCCGATACCAGCGGCAAGAAAGATCATAAAGTACTCGAAATTCATATTCTCTATAATATTTATCCCAAAAACCGGCAAACTGGTCAGCACAAGCGGCAACACTGCACAATGTATCGCACATGCTAATGAAGTGGCCACTCCCATTGCATCCCAGTTGAATCGAAAATTCATGACTGCAAATATAATCGAAATATCGCCACAACTGCAACTAAGTTGCAAATGATTTGTTAGTAGATTCGTTAAATGCACTTTTTATGCTGCAGGCACGTTGTAACTTTGCGCCAATAAACTGATATGAGTAAGAGATTTCTAGCATACATCGCCTTTTTCGCCGTCCTGGCGGTAGGATTTTATTTTGTGATGACCCGGATGATTCCTGGCTATGGAGATGTGAAACTGCCGGTTCAGAGCACTGTACGACCGTTTACCTTTATAAACCAGGACGGAAAACAGATCTCGGAAAGAGATGTTTATGGAAAAGTTTATCTCGCAGAGTTTTTCTTTACTACCTGCAAAAGTATCTGTCCTATCATGAACACGAATATGAAAGTTGTTTATGAGAAGTTCAGGAACGAACCCAATTTCGTGATTCTCTCCCATACCTGTGATCCGGCTACTGATAGTGTTGCACGAATAAAACAATATGCAGATTCACTACAAGTCGACACAAAAAAATGGTGGTTTTTAACAGGTCGCAAAGACAGTCTTTATACAGCAGCGAGAATGAGTTATTTGCTGGATGATCCTCAAAACAATGGCGGAAATATAGATCAGCAATTTCTTCACACTCAATTTATTGCCCTGGTTGATAAAAACGGAAAGGTCCGGAAAATTTATGATGGCTTAAAAAAAGACGAGCTGGCTGAGATAGACAAGGACGTTCCAAAGTTGCTGAAAGAGCCTACAACTGCAAAGAGGTTCGCGAACAACGTTTTTGGTAATTAATGATTTTTGTAACTTTAGGGAAGAATGGAATTCTTTATCGATGACATATTAAAAAAGAATCAGCTCAGTGTAACTGGTAGTCGTAAAAAAATTCTTGAACTTTTTTTACAGAGTAATGGTGCGCTTGCGCATTCAGATATTGAAAAAAAGACCGGCGAAAAATTTGACCGCGTTACTGTTTATCGAACCCTTCAGTCTTTCCTCGACAAGGGAATAATTCATACCATTCCAACCAGCGACAATTCCATTCGATATGCACTATGTAAGGATGATTGTAGCAAAGGCCATCATCATGATAATCATGTTCATTTCGTTTGCAACAAGTGCAGTAATACTATCTGCCTTGATCATGTAACGATTCCGCCTGTAAAACTTCCTACAGGTTTCAAAGCCACTGAATTCCAGATGATCGTTAATGGCATTTGTAAAAGCTGCCAGAATTAAGTTATTGTTATCGGGCAGCTGGTTCCCCATTTTGCCTTATCCGGGGAAGTTTTGAGGTTAACCAGAGGTTAACTATATGAATACAATCTTATTTAGAAAAGTTTAAAAATAGAAAGCCCCGATGTAGAAACACCGGGACTTTTGGTTAAGGCTCTGATTAGTAGCTATTTTGAAAGACTTAAAGTCTTAATTTATCTGATTGTTGAGAGACGTCTACAAAGATAATGGCTTGGATTTATAAATCTATACCACGTTAAGGGTATTTTTTTGCCACTAATTAACCGTATGATTATATTCATTTCTCACGAACTCTGTTAACTCCCTGATATGATCAGGAGAAAAATCGAACACCAGTCCCGCCGCTCTGTACAATTCAGGTAAGGTTTTAGTACCTCCCAGCTTTAGCGCTTTCATATAGTTGTCCAACGCTTTTTCCTTGTTGTTTTTGAACTGCATCCATAGCCCGATTGCACCCAGTTGTGCGATACCATATTCGATGTAGTAGAAAGGTACCTCAAATAAATGCAACTGTCTCTGCCAGCTTGATGCGCGGTAATTTTCAAGGCCTGAAAACTCTACTTCTGAGGATGAAAACTCTTCGAGGATCCTTATCCAGGCACTTGTGAGGTCATCCTGAGTATAATTTGGGTTCTCATAAATCCAATGTTGGAACTTATCAATTGTAGCTATCCAGGGGAAAATCGTAAGCACTCTTTCCAACTGGCGCTCTGTTGCTCTTTTGATGTCTTCAGGGTTATCAAGAAATACATCAAGATAATCCAAAGTAAAAAGTTCCATGGCCATACTGGCTACCTCGGCTATCTCCATTGGATATTCCTTGAACGAACTCAATTCAAGCGAATGGCTAAGAAAGGAATGAACAGCATGACCGCCCTCGTGAACCATCGTTGTTACATCGCTCATCTGGCCAGCGGCGTTCATAAAAATGAAAGGAGCCCCGGATTCTGCCAGCGGACAGTTATACCCACCCGGTGCTTTTCCCTTACGGCTGTCGAGATCGAGGTGCTTCATATCATGCATCTGCTTCAGGCAATCGGCAAAAAATGGCCGAAGCTTTGAGAAACAGGCAATAGTTTTTTCCAGTAACTCTTCGCCGGTTTTGAACGGTCTCAATGGCTCTATCCCTTCGGGCTGTGCTTCCAGATCCCAGGGTCTCAGGGTCTCCAGGCCAAGTTGTTTTTTCTTATTTTTATAAACGAGATCAACAAGCGGAAGAATATGCTTTTTCACTGATTCGTGAAACTGGTAACAATCTTCTTTTGAATAATCAAACCTTCCTAACTCCTTGAATTTATAATCGCGATAGTTCTGGAAGCCAGCATTTTTAGCGAGCAGATCGCGTTTTCCAACCAGCGTTGTGAAAAGATCGCCCAAAGGTTTTTGATCGACAAGCCTTCTTTCATTTATTTTCCTGTAAACCGATTCACGCAGCTTTCGGTCGTGACTTTCTAAGAATTTTGCCGCCTGCTGCAGTGTATATTCCTTGCCTTCAACTTCGATCGTTATCTTACCGGATATAACTCCATATTGTTGTTGTAAGACGCTTAGCTCGGCCTGGATCGGAATATTTTCTTCCCTGAAAAGTTCAATACTTTTTTTCACACTACGCAGGTAGGTAAAGTATTTCTCTTGTTCCAGTTTTGATGTCAGGGGGCTTTCAACCAATTTCCTGTTTAGCTTATCTGCATAAGGTTGAATCTTGGGTTGAATTTCAAGACAGAAATAATTAAATGCTTCTTCGAGCTGTTTGTTTTCTGTATCGCAGGTCATCTTTATCTGCCGCCAGCAGGCATCTTCGCTCAAAACAGCCTCCATTTCGCTAATGTCTTTCAACCAATGTTCGAGGTCGCCCGGTGTGCCAAGTTCTCTTTCCAGGAGATCTTTAAAATAAGGTTCCAGCATTTCCCAGTTAGTCACTACAAAATCATTCGGAAGAAAATGGCGCTCGAGTTTTTTTATTGTTGAGGTTTTTTCCATGTTTGAATTCAGTTCTGTATTACTGTATCATATAGAAACCCTCCTAAGCCAGAGGCTTCGGTATAGGTGGGCTTCGCCCTCCGAAGCCACTGGCTTAGGAGGGACCAATAATAACGTATTTTAGGATTTCTTCTTTGGAGCCGCCTTCTTTTTAACAGGCTCTTTGGATTCTGATTCTTTTCCGTCAGTTTCTTTCTTTGCTTTGGGTGCTGCTTTTTTCTTTGGAGCCTCATCTTCAGTTACCGGCTCTTTCTTGTCCTTTGCGGGAGCTTTTGTTGGGGCAGCTTTTGAGGGAGCCTCCTTTTCGGCTACATTGCTATCTTTAGCGGTATCTTTTGCTGACTTTTTTGCAGTAGGCTTTGCGATTGCCTGTTCATCAACCGGCTCTTCATTTCCTTCGTTCTGCTCCGTTGCATCATTTACCGGTGCTTCCGTCAATTTCAGTTCCACATCATTAGACTTTAGAACCTGCAGCCATTTAGCCATCTTTTTCAGATCGCTGGTGTATACTCTTTCGAAATCGATATCAGGGTAAACCGTTTCAAAGTATTTTTTTAAAACAGCAGCGTCTTTACCGTCTGGTATTTTTTCACTGCTTTTATCCATTGCCTGGAATATTTCAACCAGGTTTACATTATCACGAACCGTATATATTTCTATGCTTTCAAGATGTGAAAAGTTGTGGATCCGGCTGGATACAAATTTTGTAGATTTATCATCCAGTGAACGGACAATAGCGCCGTCATTTTTACTGCTTAGCAATTCATATAATCCCGGCATTCCTGTAACTGAAATTATTTTTCCGTATTCCATATTCCGTTTGTTTAAAAGGACGTGCAATATAATCGGATTTAGGCAAACTGCATTCCAAAAATTATTATTCGGGTCGTGGCCGCAGCACTCTGCAGCGATTCACATTTTTTACGTAATATCGTTTACAGTCAAAAACCTCGGCTTTGAATGAATGGATTTTAATCGGGCAGCTAAAGCAAGGTGATCAAACTGCTTTTAAAAAAATAGTCGAGGCCTGGCAGGATTTGGTCTATAATACAGCTATCGGGATCGTTCAGAATGCAGAAGATGCAGAAGATGTAGCCCAGGAGGTTTTCGTCCAGGTTTATGAGTCGATCCACCATTTTAAGGGTGAATCCAAGCTTTCAACCTGGCTTTACCGGATAACGATCAGCAAGTCGATGGATCACATCCGTCGGAAAAACCGGAAAAAAAGGTTCGCTTTTGTAAAAAATCTTTTTACCGACGATAATGAAGCTGTTGTGCATCCTCCTGATTTTAATCATCCAGGTGTGATTCTCGATAATAGGGAGAGGTCAGCGACCTTAATGAAAGCAGTGAATCAACTTGCTGACAATCAGCGAATTGCATTTACGCTTCACAAAATCGAAGGCCTTAGTTACCAGGAAATCAGTGAAGTAATGGAGACGACCGTATCATCTGTTGAGTCTTTAATGCACCGGGCCAAAAGCAATTTGAAGAAAACCCTGGAAAAATATTATCAGCAAGATCAATAGAACACAAGTTTTATTTTCTTTTCACGTCAAATTATAGTGTATGAAGCAAAATGATTCTATAGAATACCGTGTGGAAGAAACCATGAATAGCCTGGATGGCCTCCAAAAGGCAAGTCCCGGACCGTTTTTTTATACCCGTGTAATGGCGCGGATGGAAGATGAGCAGAAGAATCTGTGGGAAACAATTACCTCTTATATCACGAAACCTTTTGTGATTGCGGGTGTGATTTCTTTTGTCCTCTTGTTAAATGTTTCTGTTGTTTTCAGGGAATCAGGAACTTCAGCCGATTTGGCGGATCAGTCTGATATTTCGATGGTTGATGAGTACACAATAGCATCAACTTCCTTTTATGATTATTCAAACGCTGAACCCTGATGAATAGCAGTTCCAGAAGCAGAAGGCTGATAGTTATTATAATAATTCTGCTCTTAACAAACATTGCAATACTTGCCTTTTTTCTTTCGCCAAAATTAGGCAGGGGTAATAATCCAGGCGGCTCGAAGCCTGGTTACGGCATGGCCGAAACCCTGAAAAGAGAGGTAGGTCTCGACACTCAACAGGTGAGTGAACTAAATCAACTTCGTGAAGAACACTGGAAGAAGATGAAGCCCCTGTTTGAAGATCTTCAAAATACAAAAAATGAGTTTTATCTTCTGCTGAAATCACCTGAAACACCGGATTCGGTAGTTAATTCGGCAGCTTCTCAAATTGGTCAAAAACAAAAGCTGATCGATCTCCAGGTATTTCAACATTTTCGCAATTCCAGGTTGGTTTGTACTCCGGAGCAGAGGCCGAAATACGATTCGCTGGTGCAGATCATAATAAAAAGGATGTCCGGCTCATCACGGGGATCGAACAATCGGAAACGCGAAGGTCAAAACAATAAATAATACATTTAACACTACTCACCCGCAAGCCTAAGCGTAGACACGACGTCAAACATCTGTACTTAATTCATTCATTACTAAATGTTATATTGATGAAAGCAAAAATGAGCCTTCTGGCTATTTTCATGTTCGTTATTACCTGCATCACCTATGCGCAGGGTGGTAGCGGATTTCAAATGCCTTCCGCAGAAGAAAGAACTAAGACAACAATGGAAAAGCTTGCCGATCTGAAACTTGATAAGGATCAGACAACCAAGACTGATACCATTTTTGCCACATTTTATCGTGCACAGGCAAAAAGATTCGAAGAAATGAGAGCTGGCGGTGGAGAGATTGATCGTGATGCGATGAGAGCGGAAAATGAAAAGATGGTTACAGCAAGAGATGAGAAGCTGAAAAAATTGTGGACAGCGGATCAGTTTAAAAAGTTTAAAGATGAAATCGAACCAACGCTTCGTCAAAGACGCGGTGGTGGCGGTGGTGGTGCAAAACCATAATGTAGTTTTCTATGAATTTTTGAAAAAGGCTGTCTCAAAATGAGATAGCCTTTTTCTATTTTAACCCGAAGGCGATAGAGGACAAACAGTAGTTTAGAAAAATAAAGAAGATCGATCGGGGCACTGGTTATTTAAAAGTCTTTGGGTTTACTGGGTAAAATAATGCTCAAAGGCATTATATATAGGAGGCGTTGGGACTTTCGGGCTGCAGAGCTGGGTTATATCGAATGAATTGCAACAGGCACGATATTAGAGCTATAAAGACAAATTCGATGTTATGGAAAAAATAGAAAAACTTAAATTAATGGATAAAATTCTTCGTGAACTGGAGGATACTATTAACAGTGAAACTGCTCTTGTGAAAAAAATAGCACAATTGGAAGCGGAAAACATAAACCTGGGCGATACAAATCTTGCAAAGAAACTACCTGAGATTTTTGAGCAGATAGATAGCGCACTTGCATCAACCACAGAACTTCAGAATGAATATAGCGCCGCCCGCGATAAGTTTTCCAGTGATAATAAACTTGAGGAAGTTCCTGAAGTTTCTTAGGGCGTCGGTTAGCGACATCGCCTTGAGAAATTTCTTAGGCCAGTCGCTGGCAGCAGCACCAGCGGCTTTTTTTATTGGTCGCTCTGGTTACCTGTTGCCAGAACCTGCTTTATCCTGTTATCAATTGTATCAAAGTCTGTGTATCCTCTTGCAACCAGTTGAAACTTTGTGTCGGATGTCTGTACGAAAACTGCGGGAAAGCCACTAACCTGCAATTGTTTTACCAGGGCGAATTCATAATTCGCCATTTCTGCATATTCAGTGGAAGACAATTTCTTGTAAAACGCTTCGTGATCGATATGATATTTATCAAGCAGATGGCGATATGCTTCGTTATCGCAGAGATCCCGCCCCTCATAAAACAATGCAAATTGTAAATCCGCCATGAAAAAAACCTGGAGCGTGGGAAACATCTCCTTGAATATACACAGAGCAATAGCCGGTTTCCGTGAATCAGGGAACCAATCGCTATCATCCGTATTCAGAACATGCCAAAGATAATCGGAGCCAAAACTTATACCCGCCACCTTTTCAACCTGTTTATATGATTCAGCAACATAACCTGATGTTAAGCTGATATGTTTGGGGGGATTCCGGATTATCATTCCGCCTGATAACACTTCAACCGGAATACTTGTCCTATACTTCTCAGTAATTTTCCGCATCACCGGGCTGAAACCATAACACCATATGCAGTATGCGTCGTAGCAATAAATTAGCTGCTTCATGTAAATCAATTATGTAATGCAAATCAACTATGAAATATTTAAAATTGCTGGACAGGTTTTTAATAGATTTTTAATGTGTTTTAGTTGATTGACTAGGTGTTAATGTTTATTTGTCTTATTAGGGTAAACATTCATTGCAATTTTTGTGAATAACATGTGTTTATTGTTTGCGGAACCTAATTCCATATCCTTAAAACCCCAAAAATGACCTCAAATTTACTCCTTAAATCAAAATCCCTTTTTGTATTTCTCTTATTGTTGGGGACAGCCATGGTGGCAAACGCACAGCTGAAAATTGGTGACAATCCTACCAACATACAAAAGTCCTCTATTTTAGAACTGGAAAGTAGCAGGCAGGGTTTGCTTTTACCACGTTTGGCCGATACCGTTGCAATCAATACACTCACTCCACCGGATGGTATGATTATCTATCTCAATACTGATAAAAGCTTAAGACTTCGCAGTAACGGAGTGTGGAAAAAGATTGCCGATCTTTCTGAAGCTACTTCAAACTGGTCACTGGCTGGTAATAGCGGAACAAATCCTGCGAACCAGTTTATTGGTACAGTGGATGGACAACCGCTTGTTATCCGTACAGACAACACTGAGCGTTTAAGAATTGATGCTGCAGGCAATGTTGGAATTGGTACAAATAATCCCACTGCAAAGCTGAATGTTGACGGATCAGTGAAATTACAAAATCTTGCGGCCGGCACCTCTGAACTTGACGTACTTGTTCTAAATGCTGATGGTTCGGTTTATAAAAGAACTATGTCTTCTTCTTCCTTTGAAAATGCAATAAAAGCAATCAATGGCATTCAGAAACAAACATTAAGCTTCACTGCTGCGCCAAGCACAACAACCGATACCGTCGCAATAGAAAATCGTGCGGCAGACAGCACTATCGCTTTATATCTCCCTGTTCAGAACGGTTCAAGTGTGAACAAACCTTATGGCTTTCTTACATATGCTGACTGGCAAAAAATACAGAGCGCTATTCAAACTATTACCATCGGTGCGGTAGCTTCAGGTTCTAATGTTAATGGTGCTTCTATTGTAATAGACAGTACATCCCGCCAGATTATTCTTCATCCGGCTGATGCAACAAACCCTGGTATTGTAACAGCAGGAGCGCAGACTTTTGGCGGAGATAAAACCTTCAACAATAACGCTACTGTGAACGGTAGTCTTACTTTAAAAACAGTTGCAAATAACAGTAGTGCAGATTCAGTGCTTGTTATCAGCAACGGCTTGGTTGAAAAACGCCAGGTTAGTGCAGCGGCTTTCGGAAATGCAATCCGTAGTATTAACGGCAACCGTGATACCGCACAGGCTTTTGCTTTCACTAAAAGTGGCACTGATCTTAGCGTCAGCACAAATAATGATGACAGTGTTTTCATTAATGTTCCGGATGCAGCTGCTACAGCCCGTGGTGTGGTTAGTACAACGAGCCAGGCATTCGCTGGTACCAAGACATTTAAAGATAGCGTAGTTGCTAATAAAGCCATGCTTATAGGGTCAACCGGCAGCGCGAATTCAACAGTTCAGGTTGAAGGTTCAATTGCAATGGCAATCAAAACCGTCACAACAAATTATACTGCTGCTGCTACTGATAATACTATTCTTGCAAACACTAGTTCAGCACCTATTATCTTAACGCTCCCTAACCCTGGTACTTTTGCGGGCAGAATCTATACTATCAAAAAAATTGGAATCGGAGGTATCGACAACCAATTGACCATTACTCCTACAGCTGCTACAATTGACGGTGGAGCTAATTATATAATATACAATGACTGGACTTATGTAACATTACAAACAGACGGCAGCAACTGGTATATCATAAAAAAATAAGCTGAAATTATTTGACCTGAGTTGCTCTTTCTTTCCACTGGAATAAAAGAGCAACTTCGGTTTCAAACTTGTATGCTTAACGGATTCCCTATGAAGCCTTTTACCTGTTGGTTACTTACATCAATCACGATTTTATTAGGCACTTGCGTTACACAAGCTCAACAATTAAAACTGGGTACGAATCCTTATACAGTAAATAAATCTGCTGTCCTTGAACTGAGTTCAACAAACCAGGGTCTTTTACTTGTTCGGATCTCCGATACCAATTTGATCAACGTGATGGCTCCGCCAGATGGAATGCTCATTTACTTTACTCCAACCAAACAAATGTATGCTCGTTCAAACGGGTACTGGAAAGCGCTGACTTATGCTGAAAACATAACAAGTCAATGGCTGAAAACCGGCAACACGGGAATCAATAGCGCAACGGAGTTTCTTGGAACGTTGGATGATAAGGCACTTGTGTTAAGGTCTTTCAATAGCGCCTTTGCAGAATTTGGTCGCCGCCAGACGTTGGGACTCACACAGGCTTATACTGATTATGATAATAATAATGAACAGGTTTTCCATTTACGATCCGCTCTCCAATTTTATGCTCCCGGTGCAGAATTTTATAAACCAAAGATGTTTGTTGATGCAAATGGAAATTTTCGCATAAAAGGAAGCGCTGCAGGGACAGATTATTTTGAATTAGGGTCCACAGGTACCAGTAATAGTGGCGGGTTTGAGTTTATTATCGGGGATGATGGGGATGAAGCAATTGTGTTCAAAAGCTATGATTATGTCGAAGGAATGTCAGAGATGATGCGGCTTCAAAGTGGTCGCATGGCGGTAGGCTCTAACAGTTTCGATGTCACAAATCCGGAAAAGCTTCTTATTGATGCAGGCACTACCGAGTCTTTTAACCTGATGACTGGCAAAGGTTCAATAAATAATTATCTCCAGATCAACGTGCAGAACAGATCTGCGGGAAACACTGCAAGTTCTGATCTTGTAGCTACCTCCAATAATGGAACTGAAACTACAAATTTCGTTAACCTTGGAATTAATTCAAGTGGGTATTCAAATACCTCTTACCCTATTCTGAATGGAGCTAACAATGCATACTTGTATACAACAGGAAGTGATTTTGTGATTGGTAATGGAACGGCAGCAAAGACGCTGCGTTTCTTCACAGGTGGATTTGCTACTGCCAACGAGAGAATGCGGATAAGCGCCACGGGCCAGGTTGGAATCGGCACATTAGCTCCTTCAACCCTGATGCACATTAAAACCGGGGTTGCGAATGATGCCGGTTTAAGACTTGAAAATCTTACGAGCACTTCTACGATGACATCCGATGCCGCAGTGATTGGTGTGGATCCAACCGGCAAAGTAGTACGGACTAAAACTCCAACCTATTATAGCGGAACGGGTACAGCGGCGGTGAATGAAATAACAAAGGTCTGGGTTGCAGAAGTATCAAACACTGCAACCGGAATAATAACAGTAACAATACCGGCAAACATCGGTTTTGCCACTATTGTATCTGCCCAGGTAACCGCGAAAGGTGGTAGTGCAATAACTAACTATCCTGTAGCAACTATTGTCAGTAACTCTACCACTTCCATCGTGATTAAAGTACTTGAAAGTAAAACTACAGCTGCCTTGTCTTCGTCTGAGGGTTTCGAGTCTCACAACGATACAAATACAAAAGTGTATATCAGGTTAGAAGGGTATTGACAAATGCAAACGATAGCCAGACATACTGTTTTATTCTTCGGATTATTAATTGCGCTGGTGAAAACTTCCATAGCTCAACCAGGCTTCTATATTCCTAAGTCTGGGAAAATATTTTTTACAAGCGATTCCGCAACCATTTTTGCCAATGTATTTAATGACGGCCAGTTTGGTATTGGAAAAAATGCAACGGTTAACTTCAAAGGATTAACCTGGACCAACGATATTGCTTCTTCTATTACTGATGAAAGTTCTTTTGGAAACGGTGTTGCCGGCCAAGGCGGTCTTCTTCGTTTCCTTGTACCAGATACGAGGCTTACCGGCAATTTGCCATCACAACAATATCTTACAGGTGGTTATAACGCGGCTACCAGGACGGGGCCAATGTTTGCAAATCTTCAGATCAATAATCCATCCGGGTTGAGATTGATTGGCGGTTCCACTAAAATAATGCAACAGCTTGAATTCAAATCGGGGCATGTATTTACCAGCGATAATATCCTGGTTGTCGGGCATAATTTTCCAGGTGTTATTTCAGGTTATAATGAATCCAGGTTCGTAGTAACAGGTGGTAAAGTTGATGGTGGTATGTTGCTAAGAGAAAAAATTGAAAAGAAACATGGGCATGTTTCTTTCCCGGTGGGTTCAACTATAAATGGTTATTCCCCTGCTTCAATATATCTCAGATCAGATAATCCCGATGACTTCTATGTAGCAGTTTCCGATACTGTATTAAGAAACGCGATAACCGGAGCCCTGCTGAACGAATGGTCAGTAAATAAAACCTGGCAAACCGGTAAGTTATTAAGACCCGGCCAGGATGATGTGGAACTTTCGCTGCAACACCAGGTTTCGGAAGAAGGGTCGAAGTTTAACAGCTATCGTTTGTTGTCTTATATATCTCATTACAATTCGTCAGGATGGGACACTGGTCGTTTTAAGATTGCGCCCTCCGCGCCAGGAATAATTACAACCGGTCCCGGTATTTCAACAGCCGCGATGAACAGTCGTAGCTTTTCAGGTGAAATGGGTGCGCAGTCATACTTTACAAAAATTTCATTTGCCTTTGCTGACAGCGCCAGAACAAACCTGCTCGTTAATGGATTTCGTCTGAACTCAGAACTGGTAAAACTCGCGTGGACGACAAGACCAGAAATCAATATCAAATACTTTGTCGTGCAACGCAGATTTGATAACCAGGTAAACTGGAAGAGCGTTGACTCGATGGACTCAAAAGCAATTAATGGTTATAGCTTCTCTTATCTTAATTACACACTTAATGATCCGAACAAATACAGCGGCATTTCCTATTACCGTATCGTAATGATCGACTACCAGGGCAACCGCATGTATTCTGATATCATCGTTATTGATGGGCAGTCAAAACCAAGCAGGTTTGCTATCTGGCCTAACCCAAGCACAGGTAGGTTTATGGTGTCAATCGATAAACTACAGAAGATTAAAACTGTTGTGATCTGGAACGCAATAGGTCAACGTATCCGGGAAACAGATGTAACGGGTAAGGAGTTAGTGGAAATGTATCTTTATACGCCTGGCACATATATAATAGGATTCATCTCCGATAATAAACTGATAGAAAGCAGAAAGCTTGTGATAACAGGATGGTAGCATTTGTTGGCGATAATAGAATTTGTTGACCAGCAAACTTCTTAAACAATATTACAAAAGCAAAACTCCGGTGGCTGCCGGAGTTTTGCTTTTGTTTCAATATCTCTTTTTGATAGTTCTGTATAAGTTGTAATTGTTGCAGAATAAACAATCTTATATCAGTTATTTATCCTCTTTCCCCACGTCTTCCGCCAGGCGAACCGTTAGAGCGTTCAGCGGATCTGCCCTGTGAAGAACTTTCACGCTGTCTCATAGATGGTCCATTGTCAGATCTTCTCTGCACTTCGCGCATTTGTGGCTGCGACTGTCTCTCAGGTCTTGATTGAATCTGTCTCTCCGGCCTGGATTGAATTTGTCTTTCTGGTCGTGGCTGTGGCTGTGTTTGTAGAGAAGGCGATACAGGTCGGCTATTATTATTCTCCGGACGATTGCTGTTTAACCTTTCTCCTCTTTCAGGACGGCTTATTCTGCCTGGCATTTCGGTTTGATTATCGCCGTTTGTTCTGGGGCTGATATTACCGTTGTTACGATTGTTTCTGTTTGGATCGACGTTACGATTATTATTGGGATCACGGTTAGTATTGTTGTACCTGTTCCCATTGCTATTTGCCGGATTTACACGCTCCCTGTTCCCATTGTTATTGGGGGTTGCTCCCGGATTAATATTATTGTTACGACCATAGGGATCTGTTCTCCTGGCAGGATTATATTCCCTTACCGGCCTGTCAGTTCTATTTGATGGCCTGTTACCTATGTTTTCACGATTGTTATTGTCGCGGTTGTTATAGCGATTGTTATTGTTACTGTTATTATAACGATTATTATCATTCCGGTTATTGTAGTTATTACCGTTGTTATAACTACCAGGACGATTCGAACGATTGTTGTTAGACCAATCGCCGTTTCGGGTGAACCTGCTGCGAGTGTTATAGCTTATTCTTTGGTAATCACGGCTGATTAAACCGCTACGGTTACGGTATATATTTCCTGAATAATTCCTGTTTGCATAATTGTAGTTATGATTTCTATTGTAGTAGTAGTTATTTCGTCCATAGTAACTTCCGCCATAACGGGAAGGTGACCAGCAATAAGAAGGGCGGTAATAACGTGGTCCCCACCACCCTCCACCCCAATATCCCCATGGTTGATGGCCAATACCGATGTTGATATTAAACCAACCTGAACTGTAATGATAGCCTAAACCCCACCCCATCCATGGATTGTATCTTACATTAAAACCCCAGGTATATGGCCTGGCATAGTAATGCGTACCGAACCAGGGTCTGTAATAGAATCCTGTTCCATAAACTACCGTTGGACCGTAAACGAATGTATTAAGATAACCGGGGGTATAACCCATATACACATATTCGGGAGTAACATCATAGATATATACATACTTCATATGATAGACCGGATAGCTCGGAGGAATCAGAGCCACAGCATAAGGCCTTCTAACACTTACTACCCATGGACCGGTTGCGCGTGCTGATTCAAACCAAACACCGTTATCAACACTATAATAGCGCCCTTTCCATCTTATAACTGAAGCCGGAGTATTAACCGCATAGTCAAGATCTGTTCCATCAATATCTTCAAATTTCGGATCTCCATCATAGGCAACTTCGGCCTGTGCGCTGTTCCTGTCAACCTTTGCTGTTTGGGGAACAGCCGCTTCCTGTACGGCATCATTTGCGGCTTCGGTGCCAGCAACACTTGCAAGCACATGATCTTTCGGTGAACCCTCCGGTATTTTTGCAAAATCTGCCGGCAACTTATCTGCTGCGGTATATTCCCAATTGCCACTTAAGGTTTTTGAGTGATACCATCTGCCCGAAATCAAAACATAATAATTCTGTGAATCAACATCCATGAATATATCGTCACCTGAATTGGAAACAAATAACAATCCTGTGTTCTCAAGCGATGAAAATTTCGCCTCCCCACTCGATTGAATGAGTTCGGCAGGCTGGGTGCTGACTACTATCTTATAAATTACATTTTCATCTTTTTCTGCTTCCTGGTTTTCCTGGTTCTCTTTATTTTCCTGAGAAGTCTGGGCTTTTAATTGCTCTTCAATCTTTCTTAATTGAGTGGATACCGTTGTTGTCAAGCTATACGGACCTTTTGCGGAAGGAGCCATGTACCAATGTTTACCACCATGCAAATAAAAACTACCATCACTTTTTACAAGTGTAAACGGAGTATTGACTACTGCATCAACACCCCATTTATCATTATGTTGAATCTTAGGTTCGCCGTCAATAACAACCAGGATAGAAGGACTGGTACTATAAATAACCTTAGGTGCCTTGTTACTGATTTGTCCTGAAAGTTCCTTTTGTTGATTATTTAGTTCCAGCGAAGATTGAAGTTCGTTCAACGGTATTTCTATATCAAGAGCATTGCCATTGTTCTCCAGATCATTTCCCAGGCTTTCCAGGTTTTCGTCGCTTATATCGCCAGGTAATTTTATGGATGAAACCTTCATTGAAGCTATCTGAACCTGCTGGCCCTGGGTTGAAGTTACGGCTTCGAGCCAGGCAACACCAAAAACCGGATCTGTGCTTCCCTCTTTAGTGATGGATATAGCCGCGCTTGCCTTAAGTAAATTGTTATTGAAGCTTTCTGGTTGAAACTGGTATAACCTGATGGTGGAACCATCGGACCCTTTAATCACTTTAGGCCAGGCCTCCTGGGCCCGGGTTGCAAAACTGAAAAACAGCATGCTTAAAAGGGACAGCAGAATTGTAGATTTTATTTTCATACAGGCTTTTTTTATTTGACATCAAAGCTGAAAATTGTCACTCTGAAGATACTCTTTCAAGATGACGGTTCCTGTTATAGAGTTGCAAATAAAGGGCCGTTTCATCATTCTTTGCAATCTTTTAGCTACAGAATTAAAGCCGGGTTAAAACGTTGTACAAGTGTCATTTATGCACTTAATTAAATTCGAAACTGTCGACGGAATCAAAGTGGTGAGTGGTAAGTGGTGAGTTGAGTGATTTGATTAGATGAGATCAGATGATGAGTTATGAATGATGACATTGATTCACAGCAAACCTCTTTCATAACTCATAACTCATAATTCATAATTCTCTTTAATGCGCTTCGAGCCAATTCGTCCCTGCGCCGATTTCGGCTTCAACCGGTACATCATTTGGAAGAGGTAACGCCTGGCGCATACATTCAAGGATAATGGGTTTTACTATATCCACTTCTTCCTTTATCGCATCGAACACCAGTTCATCATGCACCTGTAGTATCATCTTTGTGCGAAACTTATTTTCTTTAAACACCTGGTGAATCTTAACCATTGCAAGCTTGATCATATCCGCTGCCGTGCCCTGTATAGGTGAATTGATAGCATTTCGCTCAGCGAATCCGCGGACGGTAAAGTTTGAAGAGTTGATATCTCTTAACCATCTCTTGCGGCCAACCAGCGTTTGAACATAACCGTGTTCCCTTGCAAAATTCACTGTATCGTCCATGTAACGCTGAATACCTGAAAATTGCTTTTTATAATTGTCGATGATTTCTTTCGCTTCCGTCCTGGAAATACCAAGATTGTCAGCAAGGCCAAAAGCACCCTGGCCATAAATAATTCCAAAGTTCACACTTTTGGCTTTGTACCTCATTTCTTTAACTACGTCCTTTTCCTCAACATTGTACACTTTCGCAGCCGTAGCAGTATGAATGTCTTTCCCTTGTTTAAAAGCTTCGCACATTGCCGGATCACCACTGATGGCGGCCACAATTCTTAATTCGATTTGTGAATAATCGGCTGATAACAATACATGATTTTCATCGCGTGGAATGAAGGCCTTCCTGATTTCGCGTCCGCGTTCTGTTCTAACGGGTATGTTCTGAAGATTGGGATTATTGCTTGAAAGTCTGCCTGTAACAGCAACCGCCTGCGCGTATGAAGTATGGACCCGGCCGGTTTTTCGGTTACGCAGCAACGGTAGTGAATCAACATAGGTGGACTTAAGCTTGGTAAGCTCTCTGAATGCCAGTATGTCTTCAACAATCTTATTCTGATGTGCAAGTTTTGATAACACATCTTCACCTGTTGCGTACTGACCCGTTTTTGTTTTTTTTGCTTTTGGATCGAGTTGAAGTTTTTCGAAAAGAACTTCACCAAGTTGTTTTGGCGAAGCAAGATTGAATCGCAGTCCGGCCTGAGCATAGACACTTTCTTCGCTTCTCTTTGCGTCTTTATCGAGCTCGAGAGAATAGACATTCAGAAAGTCAACATCGACTTTAATTCCTTCATACTCCATATCGGTAAGAACCGCCAGCAAAGGATTTTCGACTTCGTAAAAAACCTTTTCAACAACCTTTGTGGTAAGCAATGGTTGTAGTGCATGTTTTAATTGCAAAGTGATATCAGCATCTTCGGCAGCATAGTCCTTTATTTTTTCAATCTCGACATCACGCATGTTGCCCTGGCTTTTTCCTTTCTTGCCAATCAGGTCTTCAATCGGAACCGGGTCATAACCCAGGAATTGAGCACTTAACATATCCATGCTTCTTTTGCCATCCGGTTCAATTACATAATGCGCAAGCATAGTATCAAACCAGGAGCCTTTGAGTTCATAGCCATACCATTTTAATACAAGCATGTCATATTTGAGATTCTGTCCAATCCATTTAATGGAAGGATTCTCAAAAAGCCCTGCAAATTGTGCAAGAATTTGTTTTGTTGAGGCCTGATCAGCTGGTGTCGGAACATAATAGGCTTCACCGGGCTTAAACGAGAAACTCATCCCTACAAGTTCCGCGTCATTCGCATCGAGGTTATTCGTTTCAGTATCAAAGCAGATCTCAGTCTGGCCCATCAGGGCTTCAACAAATGCCGGTATGGCTTCGCCCTGGATAAGATGATACCGGTGTTCAGTATTATTAATATTCCGGGCTGCAACGAGGCTGGGTGGTGCATCGCCTTCGTTGATAATTTCAGCGATTGGATCCTGCGTTGGGGTAAAACTTTTGGGGGAAGCTTTGGCAGCGCCTTTAGCCGCCGGTACAGCGTTACCAAAAAGATCAGTTTGTACCCCTTCCGGCGCTGTGCCCGGACTGAGCTCTTCGCCAAGCAGTCTCTTTGCAACAGATTTGAATTCAAGCTCTGTAAAAACTTCGCGCAGTTCTTCCTTGTTCCAATCCTTTAATCTGAAATTTTCTTCATGAAATTCCACAGGCACATTGCAAATAATGGTAGCCAGTTTTTTTGACATGATTGCCGAGTCGGTACCCTTGCGAACCTTTTCTCCTAAAGCCCCTTTGATCTTATCTGCGTTTGCAAGTACATTTTCAAGTGTATTATATTCAGCCAGTAATTTTGCCGCGGTTTTTTCGCCCACACCGGGTATACCCGGTATATTATCCACGGCATCACCCATTAACCCAAGTATATCTATTACCTGCGAAACGTCTTTTATCCCCCATTTTTCGCAAACTTCCTTAACACCCAGGATTTCAGCATCTCCGCCCTGGTAACCAGGTTTGTAAATTTTTACCCGCTCATCCACCAGCTGTCCATAATCTTTGTCGGGTGTCACCATTAAAACCTCGTATCCTGCTTTTGCAGCCAGCTTGCTTAATGTTCCGATCACATCATCTGCCTCGAACCCATCCATCTCTACAACCGGGATATTGAAAGCCTTGATGATTCTTTTTATATCCGGTATGGCTTCGAGTATATCTTCCGGTGCTTCCTGGCGATTTGCCTTGTATTCAGTAAAATCTGTATGACGCTCTGTTGGCGCATGTGTATCAAAGCAAACAGCCATATGGCTAGGCTTCTGGTTGTTAATTAATTCAACCAGTGTATTTATAAATCCAAATTGTGCATTGGTATTACGTCCCTTTGATGTGAGTCTTGGATTGCGGATCAGGGCATAGTAGGCCCTGAAGATCAGAGCAAATGCATCAAGTAAAAACAGTTTTTTCTCCATTCGACGAAGGTAATAAGTTATGTGTGCTCTTTTTGTGTGCTTATTTTTTCATTGCTTCCAGCTTTTTCTGAAGCAGGAACATTTCATCTCTTAGCCTTGCAGCTTCCATAAAATCCAGATCCCGGGCGGCTTTTTCCATTTCTTTCCTGATCCTCACAATTCCTTTCTCAACCTGTGGTATAGTCTGATAGGTTTCCTGTTCTTCCGCCGCTACTGTTACCAGCTCTGCATCAGGCGCAACAGAATAGGGGTTCGCCGGATCATAGCCCTTGATATCAAGTACAGAAGTCTGCGCAAATACCTGCTCCTTGCTTTTTGTTACGGTGCGTGGGGTTATATTATGTTCTATATTATAAGCGACCTGTTTTTCGCGCCGCCTGGTAGTTTCATCAATAGTTTTCCGCATGCTATCTGTCATAACATCGGCATAAAAGATTACACGGCCATCCACATTACGGGCAGCCCTGCCCGATGTCTGTGTGAGTGATTTTTCGTTTCTGAGAAATCCTTCCTTGTCTGCGTCCAGTATTGCTACCAGCGACACTTCAGGCAGATCCAGTCCTTCCCTCAGCAGGTTCACACCAACCAGTACATCAATAACGCCTAAACGAAGTTCTCTCAGGATCTCTATACGCTCGAGGGTATCAACCTCGCTGTGAATATATTTTGATTTGATGTTAATCCGGTGAAGGTATTTATCCATCTCCTCGGCCATCCTTTTGGTGAGTGTTGTAACCAGAACCCTGTCTCCCTTTTTAACCGTCTTATCAATCTCATCCAGCAAGTCATCGATCTGGTTAACACTTGGCCTTATTTCAATTGGCGGATCCAGCAGGCCGGTCGGTCTTACCACCTGTTCAACAACAACACCACCTGTTTTTTCCAGTTCATAGTCGCCCGGTGTAGCCGATACATAAATAGTCTGGCTCAACATCGATTCAAATTCATGAAAATTCAACGGGCGGTTATCAAGTGCAGAGGGAAGACGGAATCCATAATCTACAAGTATCAGTTTACGGCTACGGTCTCCACCATACATTCCGCTTACCTGCGGTACTGTCTGATGGCTCTCATCGATAACGCACAAAAAGTCTTTCGGGAAATAGTCAAGCAGGCAGAATGGCCTTGACCCGGGTTTACGACGATCAAAAAATCGTGAATAGTTCTCAACGCCATTACAGAAACCGAGCTCACGGATCATCTCAACATCATAATTCACACGCTCACTGAGGCGCTGGGCTTCGATGAATTTGCCTGTACTTTTGAAATATGTAACCTGAAGCTGCATTTCGTCCTGGATCTCATACAAAACCTGCTGCAGCATATCTTTCGGAGCAAGATATAAATTAGCCGGAAATATAGCTGCATCTTCCATCTTCAACATTCGCTTATTCGTTTTCACATCGAAAGTTTCGATCTCTTCGATATCATCGCCGAAAAAAGTGATCCGGTATCCATAATCAACATAAGGAAGGTTGATATCAACCGTATCACCTTTAACCCGGAAGGTTCCGCGTTTAAATTCCTCGTGAGTTCTTGAATACAACGAATTGACCAATGAATGAAGAAAGCCCTGGCGGGAGAGTGTTTGTCCTTTTTTTATGCGGATGATTCCGTTTTCAAATTCGGCCGGATTACCGATACCGTAAATACAACTCACCGATGCAACCACAATAATGTCCCTTCGGCCACTTAATAATTGTGTTGTGGCCTGTAGCCTTAATTTGTCAAGCTCTTCGTTTATTGAAAGATCTTTTTCAATGTAGGTATCGCTTACCGGCATATAAGCTTCCGGTTGATAATAATCATAGTAGGAGACAAAATATCCTACTGCGTTATCGGGAAAAAATTGCTTGAACTCACCATATAACTGTGCAACCAGTGTTTTATTATGGGTAAGTACCAACGTTGGTTTCTGAACAGCCTGGATCACATTTGCGATCGTGAAGGTTTTTCCGGATCCCGTTACGCCAAGTAATGTCTGGTGCGCCTCTCCTTCATTAATTCCCTGGATAAGCTGTTGTATTGCCTGCGGTTGGTCACCCGCTGGTTGATATGGTGTATGAAGATTAAATGGCATAGTCTCTCAAAGTTAAAAAAGGTTCCTTTGCGTTGCTGATTCGCCCCTCACCCTTATAATAAATTTTGCATGTAATAATACGCTTTTCCATTGTGTGATTGCTGTGAAAAGAACTATAACAATTGTTGACAGGCTCTTGTTATCTACTTTTGAAAAGATTAGACCTGTTTTTAAAAACAATTACAAATATGATAAATTTAAAAATCATTATTGCCAGTACGAGACGGCCGTTAATGTTCCGTTTTTTACGAAATTTATTAAGGATGATAAATTTGTTGCCGGTGAAGACCAAATAGGATAGCGGACGGCTTATTTATTGAGCTTAAAAAGTGGTCCCACTCATTAAACGAAATGCGCAAGGTCGCGTCAATTAAGGGTTAACACCTACGCAAACGAATTGCGTAGATTATATAAATTTCGCATAATCGCGCCTTACCGGCGCTGTTATTATCCCCGATCCCCGACAGCCGGCAATCTGAATCCGCCAAAAAAATGTTTTCATGAGATCTCCTTTTGAATAAATCTTTCCCTTATATTCAATAAAAATTTTATTTATGAAAGCTTGTTTATTGGTTGCGGGATTGATGATTTCGTTGATTGGTTTCACTCAGGACAAATTTGTTCCGAATGTGAAAGGTGGAACAAAAATGCAGTATTTAGCCAATGTGAATGGCCAGGAAATCCCGGTAGGATTTAAAATTGATTCTATGGCTGCCGATTATCTCAAGATCGGGTGGAGCGTAGAAGGGTATGGGGAAGGAGCATGGATAATGAAACAAAAGTCTTTACAAAGTTCATCTGGCTCTGTCAGTGAAAATCCCGAACCAGGTGTAGATCTGGTCCTGCCAGACGACAAAGCTCAATTGATTATATCAAAGGATCAGTGGGGAACTGTTACAAAGGACAAAAAATTAAAACACAATAACGTTGAGTTTACGGTAGTTGGCTCTGCTGCCGACAACGATTTCAAAGTTGGAGACAAATCCGTTGATGTTATTTATCTTGAATCACCTGACAAAGCCAGTAAACTCTGGATCCTGAACAATGCTGCTTTGCCTTTAATGGTGAAGGTCGTAGGGAATATGGGCGGACCAGATCTTACGCTACTTAGCATTAACTAGACCAGACTAATTGCTTATATTATTTTCAAAGAAAAACGGGGCCTGTGCCCCGTTTTTCTTTTTTACCTTTATCCGTATGCAGCCTACCAAGTATTTGAAGTATCTGGCATTACCGGCTTTGTTCGGCACTGCCCGTACAAAAGAAATATTACATGTTAACCCGACTATCGTTCCCCTGCGTGAAGAAGCACAGGATGTTCAAACCTTTATCTATGATTATGACGCCACAACGCTCATAGAAAAAAAGGCCGAGCATGTTGAAAGTTGCTTCCAGTTTAAAGAAAGTGAGCGCATTACCTGGATTAACATTGACGGACTAAGAAAGTCTGAAGTTGAAGTGGTGTGTAATCATTATGGTATTCACCAACTGCTTATAGAAGACATCCTTAGTACAGGTCAAAGACCAAAAATGGATGAAGTGGAAGGAGTGATGTTTTGTTTGTTGAACATGTTATATTTCAATTCGGAGAAAAAAACAGTTGAAACAGAACAGATCAGTATTGCACTCGGTAAAGGCTTTGTCATATCGTTCCAGGAAGATGCAAGCCGTGATGTATTTGATCCGGTCCGGCACAGGCTTGCTATAGCCAACAGTAAGCTAAGACAACGGGGTGCCGATTATCTGAATTATACCATGCTTGATCTGATCGTTGATAACTATTACAACGTTATGGAGAAACTTGGAGATGAGATCGAAATCCTGGAAGGTGAGCTTATATACCGTAGCAACCCACAATCACTTGCAAGGATAAACCAGGTTAGAAAAGAATTAATAGTCCTGAAAAGGAACCTGGCGCCGGTCCGGGACCTGGTGAATGGGATAATAAGAAGTGAAAGTGATTTGCTGGAAGACCGGACCACCAAATATTTTAAAGATGTTTATGATCACATTGTCCAGGCTTATGACTTGAGTGAGAACTACCGCGATATCATGGTTTCAATGCAGGACCTGTACATTAACAATGTTAATCTGCGAATGAATGAAGTGATGAAGGTAATGGCTATAGTGACCTGTTTACTTGCACCGGCAACGGTAATTGGTGGAATATTCGGGATGAACTTTGAAACGATACCTTATATCCATAATAAATACGGTTTCTTTATTGCACTCACCACTATGCTTTTTATTCCTATCTGGATGTTGTTCGTATTTCGTAGACGAGGGTGGTTTTAAAGTTGAACACTATTTCCTTTTGAAAATAGGAACTGTACTACAAGGTTCTCCATACATGATACTCTTCACAACGGGTCTTAATTTCTTTGTTATGGCAAGATAAGCAAAGGGACCTAAATCAAGATCACCGCAACCTTTCACTACGATGCGTTTATCAGCAAACTCAGTGATATCGATGCTTTCTAAGTTTTTTTGAAAGATCTGGCGGATAGCGTCTTCAGCAGTACCAAAAAACACATCGCCTGCTACCGGTTGCAAATAAGAGGCAACCAGCATATATGCCCACATCGGGATAATTGCGTCGGCAGAGCAGGTTACGGTAACTGGTTTGCCCTGGTACACCGTCCAATCTGTGTTTTGAAGGGAAGCTCTGAAATCCTTTTCTTTTATGATCATTTCCATAAAAAGAAGTGGCTTCAGGTCAAATACAATAACCTTTTCCACCGGATAATAATTTTCCAGGTCTAAAGTAGTCAGAGCGCTCTGACCAACTTTATTTATAATTTCTTCATTCATGATTGACTACAAATTTACTGTTTTTTCAACGGAAGTCAACCATGGGGAAAGTTATGGAAATCAAAAAGAGCTGGTTCCATCTATGGCAAAAAAAATCCCGGCGCATCTCAGCAACCGGGAATTTTTTTATAGAATTTTATATTTAGAAGAATTTATAGCGCTCATCTTTGATTTCAGCGTTCTTTTTAATGATTTCCGGGATCATCCTGGCGGCGAAGGATTTTTGTTGTTGCTGAAGCATTTTCTGCTGCTGGCCAGCATCAAATCCAGGGTTAGGGACGGTAGACAAGTTATCAGTTCTCAATACAAATACACCAAGCTCACCGGCTACAGGTGCAGATATTTTGCCCTGAATTCCTTTAAAGAATGCAAGTCCGACTACCTTAAGTTCAGGGCCTATGTTTGGAATATTTGGTTGAGAAAAACGGACACTATCAGCTTTGCTTACCATCTGACCATTTGATTGGGCAACAGCTTCAAGTGTATTTGCAGTACCGATCTTTTTGATGATAATATCTGCTTTTTTATTGTTCCTGATTTTAGCTTCAATCAATGGTCTTGCTTTCTCGACCGGCATGGTTCCTTCTTCGTACACTGCCATTACAGCTGGTACCACATATTTATCTCCAACCATATAAGGTTGTTCGGCTACCTGGCCTGCTTTGGCATCAAATACCCATTTTACAAGCTCCCTGCTGTCTCCAAGTCCGAAGATGGTATAATCTAGTGGCTTGATATCAGCTGCAACAAATTTATTTACATTTTTCTTTTTTGCATTCGCTTCAAACTGTTTGCGGTCGCGACTCTCTGCAGCGAACTGAGAGGCCAGTCCCATCGCAGTGTTACGTGTAATATCACTAGCCAGGATAGGCTTCGAGAAGTATGCAATCTTATATCCTGTTTCAAAATTTTTCTGAGAAAGTACCTCTATATAATGGTAACCGGTATATTTGGAGTTTTCAACCCTGACCGTTTTTTTATCACCAGCATTTCCATAAAAAGCTGCTTCTGAAAATTCTTTACTAAGATCTCCGAACTGGGTCGAAGCAAATTCGTAAACACCACCAGTGTTTTTAGATCCTTCATCTTCGCTCAATTTAACAACCATCGAATCAAAAGAAGCACCCGAGTTGATAGCGGTAACAATACTGTCAATCAATTTTTTTGCAGCACTGTCTGTTCTGATAGCACCGGTTTGCGGTTCAGCTACCTTTATCAATATATGACGGACTTTTACACTATCCGGAACAATCCTTTTTCCAATCATTTTGGCTATAACATAGTTGCCTCCATCTAAATAAGGACCATATATCTGACCATCGGCAAGCGTACGCAGTGTATCTGCATTTACAACCTGCATCTTAGACTTTTGGATATAACCATCATAAAATTCTGTTTCACTTCCGTTACCCATCATAAATGCAGGTAAATCGGTCGCTGCAGCGAAATCATTTTTTAAAGCAGCAACCTGGCTGAAGATAGTAGCAGAATCTTCTTTATTTGGAGCAGCATCAAAAGACACATATTCTATGTTGCGGCTTTTTTCCTGTTTGAATGATTGCTTGCGCTCATTCACATACTGAGCTATTTCCTGGTCAGTTACTTTAATTGTAGAATCGGCAACTGTAGAATAAGGAACTGCTACGAAAGATATAGATGCAACCTGTGAACCATCTGCATTCATCTTTTCGACCATCCATTTCGGAACATAAGAACTATTACCCAGCAGGGTAAGGTATTTTTCTTTTATTCTTGCTTTCTCAAGAGATGGAATAAACTCACCCCAGAAGCTTGCATGTTGAGGAGTGCCTTTCTTAAGTGATTTAATAGCCTGGTAAGCAGCATCGGCATTATAGACACCAGTGTTAGGATCTGTAAACTGTTGTTGAATTTGTTGAGGAGGATTAGCTCCATACAACATATCTGTTAGTTCTTTATCTGAAACTGTAAGACCCAGCTTATCATATTCTTTGGCAAGAATAATATCTTCCACTGTTTCGTTCCAGATACCGTCACGGATCTGTTGACGCATCATGTCATTCACAGGATAATTCGCATTGCGGTATTGTTCTTCCATTATCTTAACCTTTTCTTCAAAAGGTTGAGCTTCGATTTTTTTTCCATTAACCTTACCTAATGTTGTAGAGTTGCCGCTGAAGATTCCGCGGCCGCCACCCTGGAAGGCATCTTGAGCAATAAAGGCGATCAGGGCTAAAGCAATCGCACCACTTACAATCCACGCGGCTTTGTCACGGATGTTTTGAATAATAGACATAACGGTTTAATCGTCTGATTTAATAAATAATGAAGGTTTGGCAAACGGACGGCAAAAATAGGGGAAAATTGGTTATGAACAAAGTGTGGAAAACCTGACGAAATAGCGATGAACTGCGGGTTACAGCTAAAAAAATTACCGTTTGCGAGCACAATATTTTAACAAATCCGGCGATACAGAAAAGCCTGTGAAACAACGATGTGAAAACATGATTAACAGTTACCGTTGATAAAAATAAATATCAGTGGAAAACCCGGGATATTTCTCCTTGATTCTGGTGGATAGTTGGCTGGTAAAATGAAGGTATATGGTTATCAACATTTCCGAGGTCAACAAAGTGCCATTTATTAGTTTTCATTGCACAGGCTTTTTTGGGAAATTTTCGCGGTTATTATACAATGAAATCTTTTTCAACACAAGTGGACAACCTTGAATTTTACTCAACCATACTGGCATTCAGGTTGTTAATAGGCTGTGGAAAATTGTTGATAAACAGGTAATTTTAGATTTTCCAAAACAGTGTAGGGGAAATTTATCCCCTAATTCACACCCGTAATAGTAATAGGTTTCTTTTATAAAATTATATAGTTAATATTAAATACTATGGGAGATATGCACATTGCTGCAGCGAAACAAAGTGTTGAGAAAGTTGGATATTTGGATCTGGAAATTGACGCCAGGCTGGATTTGTTTCACGAAATCGAAAGATTAAAAAAAGAAAAAAATGCTATCATACTCGCTCACTACTACCAGGAGCCTGATATTCAGGACGTTGCAGATTATATCGGTGATAGCCTTGGACTTGCTCAGAAAGCGCAGAATACCAGTGCAGACCTCATCGTTTTTGCCGGTGTGCATTTCATGGCCGAAACTGCTAAGATCCTCAATCCAAACAAAAAAGTCGTTCTTCCCGACCTTAAAGCGGGTTGTTCACTTGCTGATTCCGCTCCACCTGCTTTGTTCAAAGCATTCAAAGACAAACATCCTGATCATATAGTAATTTCCTATATAAATTGTTCAGCTGGAATTAAGGCACTCAGCGATATTATCTGCACTTCGAGTAACGCAGAAAAGATAGTCGAAAGTCTTCCAAAAAGTCAGAAAATAATATTTGCTCCTGATAAAAATCTTGGTGCGTACCTGGTTAAGAAAACCGGAAGGGATATGGTTCTTTGGAATGGGGCCTGTATGGTCCATGAGATTTTTAGTCTGGAAAAAATAACCAGGCTTAAGATTCGCCACCCAAAAGCTAAATTAATTGCCCATCCCGAATGTGAAGATCATATTCTTAGAATTGCTGACCATATTGGTTCAACTACCGGGCTGCTGAAATATACATTAGAAGATAACGCTACAGAATATATTGTTGCAACAGAGACCGGCATTCTGCACCAGATGCAAAAAGCTTCTCCTTCCAAGACCTTCATCCCAGCGCCACCTGATAATAGCTGCGCCTGCAACGACTGCCCACATATGAAGCTGAATACGCTTGAGAAGCTTTATTTGTGCATGGAGTATGAAACTCCGGAAATCGAAATGGACGAGAATATCCGGCTTGCCGCAAGAAAGCCAATTGACCGGATGCTGGAGATCAGTGCTAGATATAACCTGTGAGATTAACGCAGTCTTAGGCAGAATTAGTTGAAATTACTGTACTGTATAGCTCCCGGATAGTTACACTCTTTTTGATTTGAATGAATATATAAAGACAACATGCTTTATATTTGCAATCCTTTTTGACTCCCTAGCTCAGTTGGTTAGAGCTACTGACTCTTAATCAGTAGGTCCTGGGTTCGAGCCCCAGGGGGGTCACATTCCAATAGTCGCCTGGTTAACAGGCGACTATTGCTTTTTTTGCCAGACAAAAACCACCAAGGGTGATTCAGATATCCTGAGGCTGGCAGACTTTTAGTATATGAAAAGCCGTGAGCATCACGGCTTTTTTGTTGCCCGTAATACTTATATTTTTAGAATTTTATTTTTAAGACAAAACCTCTATAAAAAATGGAAAAGCGAATTTTAGGGATAATACTATCTATACTGGGTGTTGTTGGTCTGATTTACGCTGGGGTAACTTTTATGAATGGGGGTGGATCTAACAAAAATATCAAGTCGATCATTTTTGCAGGAGTTCTTGGTGCTATATTTTTTTCCGCGGGTATCAGCCTGATTAAAAACACAAAGGACAGGGCCACCTGATCTGGCGTTTCTGATCGGTATTTATTTCTTTACTGTTTATTCTTTACTGTTGTATGTTGGCCTTTGCTGATAGATTAACCCGCTTGCTTATATCACCGGTCTTTCTCTTTTTCTTCGTTATTCTTTTAGGGTTGTACCATAACCAAAATCCCGAAATTGTTAAGATAAGCAGGCCGAGGCTTGCAATTGTACCATAGATAAGTTTTGCATAACCTTTAGTACCCGCCAGATTATCAATGATACTTCCATCATGAATCTGCTCTATAAAATCCGCCCGTCTTTCTTCGTAATGTAAAACGCGACCGGTTGACGCATCCAGTTGTATTGCATGATAGTGTCCCTCGAAAATAAATTTGACCATTCCCTTGTCAGGCCTGGCGTCTATACGACTTATCTCCACTGAAACATCATTCCCATACTTGCTGCGCAAAGCGGTCTTTGCATCAGCCGCAAGTGCATCATAAGATTTCCAATCGGTGAGCGATGTACTGCTACCGGTTTTTGAATCGGCAAGTATTTGACCGTTGCTATTTTTTTTCCAGACGAGGAGGATACCCGTGACCGAGATAACAAGAAGAAAAATAATAACAAACAAACCAACGCGGCGGTGCCATTTACGGTACCACCTCGTTTTCTTTGCTATAATAAGTGTTGAATCATTCGACATAATTATCTGTTTTCTGAAGAATTAAAATTTCAGAAAGCAGTACGCAAGGATAAGATGAAATTTCTTCCCGGAGCAGAAAAACCTGACGCAAAATTTCGGTAATTTCTGTCAGTTATATTTTCAATAGCCCCCTGAACCCGCAAATTCTCGGTAATTTTAATAGAGGTCCGCAAGTTAAGGGTTATCCATGCAGGCATACCATCTGCAGTTGCATACTGCGCATTGTCTTCTCCGTCTGCATTATACTCGCTCAGTTTTTTCCATCCAAAATACTGGCCAAACACTTCTGCGCTCAGCCATTCATTTTTATATTCGAAACTAGTAAGTCCGAACATTGGTGGGATATGATCCATTGGCTTTTCTTTTACATTGGCCTGAACCAGAATGTATTCACCGTTTGTATGTTCCTGGTAGATATTTGTTTTTGTTTTTTCGTCAGTTTTGTATCGACCTTTTGTATAATTCAATGTTGAATACAAAGAAAAATGTTTGTTCAATGTTGCGGTGATTTTTGCGCTGAACCCATACATATAGGCCTTATTGAGATTTTGATTTGCCACCACCTGGCTCTTTGTGCCATTATAAATGATTGAATCCTGTCCGTTTAATTGATATGGAGCGAGAGTAATAGCGTTCCTGAAAGAAGTATAGAATACAGAGACATCCCATTTGAACATTTTGGCAATGTTTCCGCTAAAACCAAGATCCGTATTGTACGTATATTCTGGTTTGATGCCGGCATTTGGAATCACTACTCTTTGCACACTGGTGCTTGACTCAAATATTCTTGCAAGGTCATCGATATTAGGCGCCCTGAAACCAGATGAAACATTTATCACGCCTTTCCATGTTGGCTGTTGGTATACCAACCCTAAATTTCCAGTAAGCGACTGAAGATTATATTTCATATCAGTCACCGGCAGGCTAAAAAAAGAGTTATCATTTATTGTAGAATGAAGGTTTACTGTTTGTAATCTTATGCCATCATTGAGCTTCCACTTGCCACCTTCGAGACTTAATGCATGCTGGGCATAAACAGCAAAATGATTCATTCGGTTCTTTCCATCCGGGTAACGGGTATCCAGCTTTGATACCGCACCGGTCAACAGGTTTGTACGATCAGCTATTGAGTTAAGATCATTTAACTGTGCATCAGCACCAACAGTTATTTCGTTATCTCCAAATCTTTTCCTTGCGTCAGCAACAGCCCCAAATACTTTGATATTCTCTCTTCTGCTGTCAAAGCGATCATATCTTTGATAGTCCCGTTGTTGCCTGCTTTCTGATATGTCCTGGTAACTTACTGTGAGTCTGAAATCATCAAAAAGAGCTCCGATATTATTCACATTGAGAATGTATGCTGCCAAATTCCGTTTCTGTGGACCATAAAACCATTCAGCATAACGCAACGTGCCATTTCTTAAATCCTGGAGTCGGTCATATCTCGGAACATTAGTACTGTTTGATAATTGTAAATTCAATGTATGCGAAACGTTTTTGGTGTGCTGGAAAGTAATTTTTTCAAGAAGATCCCATTGGAGGTAACCCGAATATTTTTGTACCCGGTCATCGTTGTTTGACATTACTAAATCTGTAGGCGGGGTTCCTGTAACATCAACATAGGAGGTTCTTCTGCCAAAATCAGGATATTTATCCGGGTAGTTGCGACCCATTTTGAGGTCATCGAAATCGCTGAAAGTTACCGAAGTAAGGAAGCCTATTTTTTTAAAGCCAATGTTTATATCAGCATGCCCTGTACGTTCATTGTTTGCAGACGAATATCTCAGAAAAGCATTGCCGTTCACGACCATCTTCTTCTCGGCGTCAGGCAACTTCACTGCCCGCGTAGTAAAATGTAAAGAGCCACCAAGTGCATCACTGCCATATAGAGTAGAAGAGGGACCGTACATTATTTCCACCCGTTCGAGCATGTTCTGATCTACAGTTATAACATTCTGGAGGTGTCCTGCCCGGTAAATAGCATTATTCATCCTGATACCATCAACTACCAGCAGCACCCTGCTGGCTTCGAATCCCCTGATTACCGGACTACTGCCACCTTGCTGGCTTTTTTGAACAAAGATATTACCCGTACTTGTCAATAAGTCGCCGGTGTTTTGCGCGTTTACCTTGCTTATGTAAGGTTGTCCAATGACGTCAATTTTTTGAGAGACCCCTTGTTTTGAAGATTTGAATTTTGAAGCCGACACTACTACTTCTTCCAATGACGAAGTGTCTGACTGGGCACAGATTTGTTGTCCCCCACACAGTAATACCACACCAATCCAAACTTTTCTCATAATAGAAATATTAAACATGTTCTAGTGATTACAATCTAAATGAATGGCAAGTATATCCCGGCAATAAGGATGATGCAGGGTTGGAATATGGGTCAATAGTTTATCTGTTGGAGAGAAAATCTTAATTTATAAGATCACAATCATTGAACTGGTAAGAATGGCCATCAAATATAAGTCAAAAGTCAAAAGGTAGAATTAATTGCAAAAAAAGAGAGACAGATTTTTCAATCGTCTCTCTCCTTGAGGTCTTCCTTAAGAGGATGTACTTATTTTAAAACAGTTTTATTAGAATGCCTTTCTTGGCGTAGCAATTCTTTTGACCTCCTGAACCAGTTTTTCAAGATCTGCGGTTAGTTCTTTTGAAACCTGGTACGAGCCGTTTGTGGGTTTTCCATCTCCTGACTCTACAATCTTCCAAAGGGAAGCAAGGCGATTATTGAGACGAATACCGAAATTCAGCGGATCCTGGTTGCTTTCGTTTTTAACCTGGTAAAGCGTTTCTTCGATTATACTCAGTTCGCCAATCAAACGTTTTTCAGCCGCAGTTTGTGTCTTTTTCTTCATCAGGGTTTCTTTGATTTTCCTGATCTGAACTACGGTTTCATTGGCTTTACTTACTTTGTCTCTCAATTCCATGGCTAGCGCAAACTGTTCTTTCATGTCGGCCACGGTAATGGAAGGTGTGTTTGGATTCGGCTTAATCTCGAACGGATGGCTGATTACTTCGCCTGCAGCAGTTAATCTCACGGTGTATTTTCCCGGCAGCGCCCAAGGTCCCTGCGTTATGCGGGCTCCCCACAAAATCATCCCTTTAAAATCCGTTGCTCCGGGATAGTGGAGATCCCAATCATACTGGTTAACGCCGGCTACATTTCCTGGAAACCTTGGCCTCGGTACAAAAGATTCTTCATCGTCATCACCATCTTCTGCAAGTACTGCGGCTGCTTTTGAAGTAGTGTCTGCTTTCAAATTACCCGATTTTCCTGTAGCATCAGCCGCACCGGCTTTGGTTACAATGGACGACTCGGTTTTCGAAGACGCTAATTTTGCTGAATCTGCCCGTGTTGAGTCAGTTTTTTTCTGTACACTTCTGAAAGTGTTTATCACAACATTGTTGGAGTCTAAAATTTCAATCTTTACAGAATCTACAGGTTTGGATAAATAGTACTGAAATGTCGCTGCCTGTAATCTTCGCACTGCGTACTCTGGTTTAAAGAACACTACAGGTTTAGCCAGTAGTTCCGGCTTGTATTCCCGTAATGGCGAAATGTCATCGAGGATGTAAATTGACCTGCCATGAGTTCCGACTACCAGGTCTTTCTCAGTTACAATAAGATCAGCAACCTGGGTGTTTGGCAGATTTAATTGTAGAGGCTGCCATTTGCCACCATCATCAAAGGAAACATAAACACCATGTTCAGTTCCAGCGAAAAGCAGTCCTGGCTTTTTGATGTCTTCTCTTATAGAGTGTACAAACTCGTCAGCGGGCAATCCTGTAACAATTTTGGTCCAGGTCTTACCGTAGTCAGCAGTTTTCCATATATAGGGTGCACGGTCGCCCATCTGGTAACGCTTGGCTGCTACATAGGCGACACCTGCCTTATGTCTTGATTCATCAATGATGCTGACACGGGTATGTTTCTGCATGTCAGGCGGTGTTATTTTAGTCCAACTTGTACCACCGTTACGGGTGATATGCATAATACCGTCGTCTGATCCTGTCCATATGGTATTTGCATCATGGAACGATGGCGTGAGAGCAAATACGGTTCCATAAACTTCCACCCCGGTCATATCATTGGTGATAATACCGCCGCTTATTCCCAAAGTTGTTGTATCAGCAAGTGTGAGATCCGGACTGATTTTTTTCCATGATTGTCCGTCATCAGTAGTAACCCAAACATGTTGTGAACTGGTATACAATCGAGTTGGATCCTTTTGTGAGAAAACTATCGGGAAGGTCCATTGCCAACGTTCAGGAATATCTTTTGGAGCTTCACCCATGAAATATCTTGGATATGGAGTGACTTCTCTGCTTTCACCTGTTTTTCTGTTGATTCTCGTGAGAACAGCAGAGTAGCTACCCGCATAAAAAATGTCCGGGTTTTTTGGATCCTGGGCAATATAGCCGCTTTCTCCTCCACCAACGGCATATGACCATGTGCTACGTTTTATAGTATTGTTTCTCGCGTTCATATGAGTCCATCCTTCGCTGGGAACGGCAATGGTGGAATTATCCTGTTGTGCACCTGCTACATGATATGGAAAATCACTGGTTACCATTATATGATATAACTGTGCTGTCGGAAAGTCTTCATCGGTCCAGGTTTTCCCTCCGTTCACGGTTACTGAACCACCACCGTCATTGGCTGTCACCATTCTCAACGGGTCTTCCGGATCTATCCAGAGGTCATGGTTATCGCCATGTGGTACACGTATCGTTTTGTTGAATGATTTGCCACCGTCAACTGATTTAAAAAAACCAACATTCAATCCGTAGATACCGTTAGAATCTTTTGGATCGGCATAGATGCGTGAATAATAGAATGCTCTTTGGCGAAGCTTTCTGTCACGGTTTATGTACTTCCAGGTTTTACCTGCATCATCTGAACGATAAACGCCGCCAGAATCAGCTTCGATAACTGCCCATACCCGATCTGGTTTTACCGGAGAAACAGTAATTCCTATTTTTCCCAGCGGACCTTTTGGCATACCCGGTTTTTTAGTGAGATCCTCCCAGGTGTCGCCACCATCAACAGATTTGTATATCCCGCAGTCGTCACCACCACCCCACATCATCCATGGCGTTCTGTATACTTCCCAGATGGCAGCATACAGTATATTAGGATTTGTAGGATCAATAATAAGGTCCTCGGCTCCTGCCTTATTGCTTTTGTACAGCACTTTCTGCCAGGTTTTTCCGCCATCCCTGGTACGAAATACTCCACGATCCTCATTTTTATTATAGGCATGTCCTAACGCTGCTGCATATGCGATGTCAGGGTTAGTGGGATGGACACGTATACGGGAAATTGTTTGGGTTGATTTAAGACCCATATGTTTCCAGGTTTTGCCGGCATCAGTTGACTTATATACGCCGTCGCCCTGCATAATGTTTCCACGGAACTCACTTTCGCCGGTACCGATGTAAACGATATCCGGGTTTGATTCGGAGATACCCACTGCACCAACAGAGGAACTGTTCAGCATACTGTCTGTTACGGGGTTCCAGCTAAATCCGCCGTCAGTTGTTTTCCATAAGCCACCTCCAGTAGCTCCAAAATAATATTCATTTTTTCGCTTCGTACTTCCTGAAGCTGCCGTTGACCGACCGCCTCTGAAGGGACCGATGTTTCGGTATTTAAGGCCCTTGAAATAGTCTGCTTCTTTTGCTTCAAGTTCCGATGAACCCGTGGTTTTGTATGGGTCCGTTGTGCTCGTTTGGGCGTGGACGTTAGCAGTTCCCAGGAGGGATCCTGTGATAGTTATCAGCAGTATGGCAAGTTTGAACAGGTCTCTTTTTTTCATTTCCTTTTGTTATGGCTCGTTCCGTTTGTGGATGAAATTGATTCTTTTCAATAATAAGAATAAATCGTAGTCGTTGACATTTAAAATTTCGGCAAAGCGTTTTAAAGACATGGACCATTGAGCGACTACCATTAAAACGCTTTCTTGGTTACTGTTATCTTCTTCAATTCCGTTATTTGCTTTTCAAGATCTGCTGACAGTTGTTTAGTCATTTCATAAGAAGCCGCTGTAGGTTTTGAGTCACCGGTTTCTATACTTCTCCAAAGTGCAGCGAGACGATTATTGATCTTTATTGGAAAGTTTAACGGATCCTGTCCACTCTGATTTTTTACCTGGTACAAAGCTTCTTCAATGGTGCTTAGTTGTACAAGCAGTTTTTGATCTGTGGCTGTTTTTGTTTTTTTATTATTGATAGAAGCTTTGATTGCTCTGATCCTGATTACGGATTCGTTAGCCTCGCTTACCTTATTCCTTAATTCCATCGCCAGCTTAAACTGTTCTTTCATGTCTGCAACTGTAACATTTTTCAGACGCGGATCAGCTTTGATCTCAAATGGTTCTGTGAAAGATTGTGATGCTGTTGTGAATTTGACCGAATATTTTCCTGGTACTGCCAAAGGTCCGTTCTGAGGCCGTGCGCCCCAGATAATCATCCCTGGAAATTCAGTGGCTCCAGGGTATCTCAGGTCCCATTCAAACTGGTTCATGCCTTGAGCAACACCTGGTGGTTTTTGAACCCTTACTGGTCCGTCTTCGGATTCTTCAGTTACGGCAAGAGAATCCACTTTTGGTTTTCCTGTGAAAGATTTGATCATTTTACCGGTTGAGTCCATGATTTCAATTTTTACTGAGTCAGCTTTTTCCGGTAGGTAATATTGAAACAATGCATTTTGTACTCGTCTTACCGCTGTGCCAGGCTTGAATAGTTTTATCTTATCTGCCTTCAGTTCGGGCGTATAATCACGCAAGGGTCCAACTTCATCCAGCACCCAAACGGATCTTCCATGTGTTCCAAGCACAAGATCATTTTCAGTCACTGCTATATCTGCTACCTGCGTATTAGGAAGATTCAATTGTAAAGATTGCCAGTTCTTACCATCATCAAAAGAAACCCAGATGCCATGTTCGGTACCAGCGTACAGAAGTCCTGGCTTTTTAATGTCTTCTCTGATTGAATGAACATAATCATCCCCGGGAATCCCGGTTATTATTTTGGTCCACGTTTTACCATAATCATCTGTCTTCCAGATATAGGGAGCACGGTCATCCAACTGGTATCTTTTACCTGCTACATAGGCTGTACCCGGCTTGTGTCTTGAAGCGTCAATGATACTTACCCTTGTAAATTTCGGCATATCCGGCGGCGTGATATTTTGCCATGAAATCCCATGGTTCCTGGTAATATGTATCAATCCATCATCGGAACCAGCCCAAATTGTATTTACGTCGTGGTAAGATGGTGCAAGAGCAAATACTGTTGCATAGATTTCCGGTCCGTTCATGTCATTTGTGATCACACCACCGCTTATTCCCAGTGTTGATGTGTCAGCAAGGGTGAGGTCATTGCTTATTTTTTTCCAGGTCTGACCTTCATCGGTCGTCATCCATACATGCTGTGAACATATATACATGCGGGTAGGATCAACTGGCGAAAAAACAATAGGGAAGGTCCATTGCCAGCGTTCAGGCAAAGCGCTTGCGGGTTCCCCTGAAAAAAAGCGTGGATAGGGTTGGATGTCACGGATCTGCCCGGTTTTTCGGTCGACCCGGGTAATTAATGCGCCCTGGCTGCCGGAATAAAATATATCTGGGTTTTTGGGATCCTGCGCTATATAACCACTTTCACCACCTCCCACTGAGTATGCCCAGCCTCTTTTTTTAGTGGTATTATTCCTTGCACTCATAAAGTCCCATTCTTCGCTCGGTATCGCAATGGTTGAGTTATCCTGTTGTGCGCCTGCTACATGATATGGGAAATCACTGGTTGCAATGATATGATAAAGTTGTGCAGTAGGAAAGTCTTCATCGGTCCAGGATTTACCCCCGTTTTCGGATACTGCTCCGCCACCATCATTAGATGTTATCATCCGCATGGGATCAGTTGGGTCAATCCAGAGATCGTGATTGTCGCCATGCGGAACGCGAATGGTTTTATCAAAAGTAACACCACCATCTGTTGATTTAAAGAAACCAACGTTGAGGCCATATACTGTGTTTTTGTCTTTTGGATCGGCATAGATACGGGAGTAGTAGAACGCACGTTGCCTGAGTTTGCGGTCCCTGTTCACATATTTCCAGGTCATTCCCGCATCATCTGAACGGTATACGCCGCCGGAATCGGATTCAATAATTGCCCACACTCTTGATGAGTCTACCGGTGATACGGTTACCCCGATTTTACCAACTATTCCCGTTGGCATTCCGGGTTTCTTTGTGAGTTCTTCCCAGGTTTCTCCACCGTCCTTTGACTTGAAGAGCCCGGATGCACCACCTCCTCCCCACATCTTCCATGGGGTGCGGTATACTTCCCAGATGGAAGCGTACAAAATATTTGGATTTGTTCTGTCTATTATGATATCGGCGGCACCGGCCTTGTCACTCTTAAAGAGCACTTTTTTCCAGGTTTTGCCGCCATCCTTTGTGCGGAATATTCCGCGCTCTTCATGTGGGCCATAAGGGTGGCCTAATACTGATACATATACGATATCGGGATTGGTGGGATCTATTCGCACTCTTGATATCGCCTGCGAATTTTTTAAACCGACATTCGTCCAGGTTTTGCCGGCATCAACAGATTTATAGACTCCATCCCCCTGCATTATGTTTCCGCGAAACTGTGTTTCTCCTGTTCCGATGTAAACAATATCAGGATTGGTTTCTGATACAGCCACTGCGCCTACAGATGAGCTTCCTAACTGTCCGTCCGTTACCGGTAGCCAATTCAGGCCACCGTCTGTTGTTTTCCAAAGTCCGCCACCCACTGCGCCAAAATAGTATTCATTTTTCCGACCTGGGCTGCCCGCAGAGCCAAGAGAGCGACCACCTCTGAAAGGACCAATGTTCCGGTACTTCATGCCCTTATATATGTCCATTGGCGAAGCGGCTGCTACTACCTTTCCGGTCTCAGGCGCCTGTGTTCCCTGGGCTTTCAGTTCAACACTGCCCGTGATTGAAAGCGCACAGCCAACCGCAACCAGGGAAAGGATTTTTGTTGATAAAATCTTAATCATGTGATAAGTTACCTTTTAACTTGTTTGTAAAAAATATTCATGTGGCAGAAGAAACATTCTATGCTGCTATAAAAATGAAAGAATGAATATACTGGTATGAAATGAGTGCTAATCCGAATGTTATTTGTAAGCATCGTTTTGTGTCATGTTTTTATTGGAATTGATCTCAAAGGAAGGAATGGGAAAAACCTGCCGGCCTGGAGCGGTAAGTCCAACATTGGGTCCGTTTTTTCTGTCGATAGCAGAGAGTTTTGCAATTGCGTTGCCGGTCCTGATAAGGTCAAAAAAGCGATGTCCTTCTTCTGCGAATTCGAGCTTTCTCTCCTGTAAGACGGCTGCGAGAATAGCTGTTTGGCCCGCAACAACCAGTGGATCACAACCAGCTCTTGTATGAACCCGGTTAAGATCGATCAAAGCACCCGGCAAGTCATTAAGCTGTGCCTTCGCTTCCGCACGGTTCAGATACATCTCGGCAATGCGGATTACATGAATGTTATCAAGGTTTCCTGCTAACTTATATTTTGTTGGATAATATATTTTTGATGTGTTATCAAATCCAAACATTTTGCCTCTTGTGTCTTTTGGATCAGCAGTTGCATCGTTATAGTAGTTTAGATGGGCAGACAGATCGCCTCTGCCACCATTGGCAGAAGGAAAATACCAGTTACGTATACCGCTCAGGTCACTGGCGTTAAAATTGAGTTCGAAGATTGATTCTGTTGTAAGCTTGTTGTCAAAGATTGCGCTGAAGCTTGGATTCAACACATATTTTGAATCAGCTATTACAAGGTTCGAATAACTCAGAGTCTGATCAAACTTCTTTACATACATATAGTATCGGCTGAGCAGTGCCCTTGCAGTTCCCTTGACGGCTTGTGACCTGTTGTCACCATTTGTTTCAGGCAAGAGCTGCAGTGCCTGTAACAGATCTTTTTCTATCTGGTTATATGCCTCCTGTAATGAAGGGCGGGAAGGAAAAGCAGACTCATCAATTTTCACTGAAGGCGTTAAAACAATAGGAAGGCCCAATGTTCCAACAACGCCCGGAACGCCTCCGAATAATCTGTTTAAATCAAAGAAGGCAAGGCCGCGGATAAAATATGCCTGGCCCAGATAAAGATTTTTTAGTGTTTCAGAAACGTCCGTCAACTCCGGAACCCTGGCAATGATATTGTTGGCCTGGTTTATAGCACGATAAGCCCTGTAGTACATGTTCCCTACTTCCGTATTACCAGATGTAACCTGGTAGGTATCCATTTCCCTGTAAAAGTCCCAGGTTCCAACGCTTTGGGCGATATCTGCAGATACATCGCTGCAGATTTGGAAATTTCTGCCATAGTAACTACCGTTCTGCAATTCATTATACAGGCCGTTTACTGCAACGGCCGCACTCCTGGTATCGGTAATGGCCAGGCTTTCGTCAACGTCAACCACCGGCTTTTGATCAAGTACTTTCTTACAGGCGATTCCTAACACTATTGCAGATATCAGGATGGTGTAACCGAGGTAGCGACTGCGCCTAATATTGTGATGTATTAGTGAGCGCGTATTTTTATTTATATTGACTATGCGGTTCATAAGTTGTTTGCTTTTAAAGGGTGATGGTTACGCCACCCATGATGGTTCTTGGAGAAGGCATGGAGAAAAATTCAATTCCCTGTGTGAGTGCTGTTGCCGCAGTGCCGGTTAGCTCAGGATCAAGGCCGGTATAGTTCGTAATTGTTATCAGGTTTTGTGCTGAAACATAAATGCGAAGCATAGAAACATTGATCTTTTTCAATAACTTCTGCGGGATGGAATAGCCAAGGGAAATGTTTTTCAATCTCATATAAGAACCATCCTCTAAAAACCTGGAGGGCCTCAGATCACTGGCATAGTTTGCTGCGTTCATTTTTGGTATCATTGTGATGTCGCCCTCCTTCTGCCATCTGTCTAACTGGCTGTTAGAATAGTTGGTAGCTCTTGTTCCGCCATGTTCCAGGAAGAAGCGGTTCCAATTAAGTTGTTTGTTTCCATAACTATACTGGAAGAAAAACATCAGGTCAAAGTTTTTGTAGTTTAATGTATTCGTGATACCGCCGTAGAATTTCGGATTAGCGGTGCCAACAATTTTACGGTCAACATTGGGATCAAATTTTCCGTCACCGTTTACATCAGCCCAGGTTGGTGATCCTGTTTTCGGATCAACGCCGGTTTGTTCATGCAGGTAGAAGGAGTACATTTCTCCACCTTCTTCATATCTGTAGAGATCGCGGTTATAAACAACGAAGGGAGAGGCGAGTTTCAGGATCTTATTTTTGTTTCCGGAAATATTCGCATTAAAGGTCCAGTTAAGACCTGCCGGGTTTCTGAATATGTCTGCAGTAACAGCTAGTTCCCAACCTTTGTTTTCGAGTGAGCCGAAGTTCTGGTAGATGCTTTCGAAACCAGTGGACCTTGGAGTAGGAACCTGCAGAAGGAGATCTTCTGTTTTTTTATGGTAATAGTCGGCAGTGAATGTTAGCCGGTCGTTAAACAAACCTATGTCTATGCCGATGTCCGCTTGTTTTGTTGTTTCCCATTTAAGTTCCGGATTTGCTAACTGGCTGGGAGTAGTTCCTGCAAGTGCGGCATAAGCCGCTGCGCCTGACCACAGACCACGGGCGGCAAAATCTGCAATGTTCTGGTTTCCTGTCAGACCGTAGCTTGCCCTGATTTTCAAATTGCTGATTGCCGGTATTCCCTGCATGAATTTTTCTTCTGTCAGTACCCAGCCAATTGCAGCAGACGGAAAATCACCATACTGATTGTCTTTACCAAACCTCGATGAGCCATCATGACGGAAGGTTAAAGTTGCAAGGTATTTATTATCGTAGTCGTAGGTAAGTCTTCCAAACACTGAAGCTAGGCCCCAGCTTGAACCGGTGGTGCTTGCCGTTTGTACAGCCGCAGATGATATTGTTCTGAACTCATTGCTCGGGAATTGTGTGCCGGTGGCCCTTGTGCTGTTTGTTTTTGATTCCTGCGCGGAAATCCCTGCAACCAGGTTGAATGAATGGTTACTTATATTCTTTGTGTATGTGAAGTAGTTCTCCTGGTTCCAGTTAATATTGTTGAGCGCTATTGACTGTGCTGAGCCATTAACCGAAAAGCCCGCATTTGTCCATGTGTCGTCGTAAAGGTCTTCCTGTACATTGCTGTAATCAACACTGAAATTAGCTCTGAATTTTAGTCCTTTTATAATATCGATTTCTGCGTAAGTGGTAGACAAAACCCGGTTTGTTGTCATTGATATTTTTGAGTGATCAACGGCGGCAATTGGATTTTCAAAAGTTCCAAACTTGGTATATGTTCCATCTGGTTGGTATACCGGAAGATTGTGAGGGAAGAAAAATGCGCCTTCCAGGCCACCTGAGATATTATCATCATTGCGTAAACGACCGCGGTTGTTTCGGGAGAACAACACATTTGTTCCTATTCTCAATTTGCTTGTTGCGCTGAAATCAATATTTGCACGCAATGTTCTTCTATCGTAGTCAGAGTTCTTAAGTATTCCTTCCTGCCTGAAGTCATTGGCAGAAATGTAATACTTTACTTTTTCGCTTCCACCGGCCACTGAAATATCTGCATTGCGGATTTTTGCATTTTGAAAAACAAATTGCGTCCAATCAGTATTCATTGCAGAAGAGGGATCAGGATATGGTATTGGCGTGCCATTGTTTGTTGCTGCTTCATTTTGCAGCATCGCGAAGGTTGGTCCGTCAACAACCGCCGGCAGCTTAGTTGCTTCCTGGTCGCCGTAATAATATCCGGCACTTATCTTAGCTTTTTTGTTTGCGCCTTTTTTTGTGGTGATAAGTACAACGCCATTGGCGGCTCTTGCACCATATATAGCAGTAGCAGAAGCATCCTTTAAAACTTCCATAGATTCTATATCTGCAGGGTTGATGTCTGCAAGCGGACTCGTTACGCTTCCACCAAGACCAATACCTGATAGGTTGTCTGATTGCAGTGGAATTCCATCAAGCACATACAGCGGCTCATTGCCTGCTGTAATTGACTGTGTACCGCGTATTCTTACGAAGACACCGCCACCGGGTGTTCCGGAGTTATTGTTAACCTGAACGCCTGATGCTCTTCCCTGTAATAATGAACTGGGATTAGGCTGTGGCAGGTTGGCAATTTCTTTTGATGATACAGAGGTGATCGCACTGGTTAATGTTCGCCTTGTTTGCTGACCATAACCGGTTACGATTACTTCATTTAATACTGAAGGATTTGCATCCAGAAATACATTTATCGTGGATTTACTTTCCACGGGCACCTCAGTTTTTTTATATCCCATGTGTTCCACAACAAGTACGGGGTTGGTTCCATTCACTTTTACTTTGAACGCCCCTTCGCTGTCGGCTACTACTGCCGTTTTTGATCCTTTAATGGAGATAGTTGCACCAGCAAGCACTGAGTCTTCAGTACCCGCAAAGATTTTACCGTTAATGAACCGGTCCTGTGCACAAAGATTGGTTGCAGCAAATAGAATTAGTGATAATACGAGAATCCGCATAGCAGTTTGATTAGTGATGGTTTAGATGAAAATTGTTTTGAATCGGATAACAATGATTCATCCCATACGGCAAGTGCTATCGTTTATGAGTGCAATGTTGGCTAGATTAGGGCAGGGATATGGTTTGATGCTTTACTGTAAGGTTCCCTTGCAAGAGAGTGGGAATTTGAACAATCAGATGTTCGATTGTTTCTTTTTGTAAATTTATACGAACGAGGTTGTAATTATACAGTAGTGATTATAAATACATTCTATCTAGAAACAGTAGGCTATATCAACTGTTAATCAAATTTTCGGCAGCGTTTATTTCTACATTTTTATATCTGTCTAATTTTTGGATTCAGATTCTGAAGTTTTTTTTATGTTATAAATAATTTTAATTGATGAGTTTTTCTCTTCATTCGACGAAAGTAAGAGCTCGTAGCGCCTGGTGCCTGAAGTAACAACCACTACCGAAGTATTGGGTGCAATTGTTCCCATCGTTTCTGCCAGCACAACCATCTGGTGTTCTTTTGTTGGTTCAAGCTTTAAGTCAAGGTTTATTGGGTTAAGAGATAATCCTTTTTTTGAAACCACCAGCTGGTTATCGAAGAATACTGTTATTGAGTCTCCGTCAACGGTTCCATTATCATAGAACGCTACTTTCACATCCGGCTCATCTACATAAATGGTATGGGCCAGTATGGTTTTTCTGATTTTCTTTTCTTCGAAAGCCGATTTTGCAACTCGTTTTAAATAGATGTTACCAGGCGGACAACCTGCGATAGTTCCCATATCCTCACCAACCCATCTGCCAGATAAACTTTCCTCGTTATTGCGACGTGTATACACCAGGTTGTAAGTCTTCATGCATGGAACGCAGTCTTCGGGAATCCTTTCTGTCAGTACCTTTTTCTCTGAGATCATGATCGTCTTGCTCCTGGCGCCTTCTATGGTTCCTGTAAAATTAAGTTTGACGAATTTTGTCGTGTCATAGTAATCATATGATACGCCTTCGATGTCCCGATTGAATTTTTTGATCTGTAATTCTATATAATATTCCGGAAAACACCCCCCCGGCTCCTGTGTTAACCTGCCCTGCCAGATCCCACTGATATCCTGCGCTGACAGGGATATAACGTTAAAAAACAGCAACAGCCAAAATACATGCTTCATAAATTACTAATAAGAGATGTGAGATAATATCCGAAGGCTTAATGGCAGGACGCTGAGAAAAATATTTATAAATATAAAATTTAAATGCCCTTATATTTGTAATTACGGAGATTTCATTGTAATATTTATTTTCTTAATTCGTTGGATCGCTCATTCATCCTATCGCATTTCTTGCCACATGATAGTTATCGCTGGAGACTTTGATTCAGCCTTTTTACACCTATTTTATAGTTAATTTTTAGCCTGTATCAAACTTGATTTTCCTGGTTGCAGCGAATGAATCAGAAGCAAGATGAAAAAAACATCAACATACCTCAGGCATATAAACGGAGTATAGCTGGTTGAAAAAATTAAATTCCATATTCTTTCTATTGGTCTTTTGTTCCGGATTTGCGGGTCATTTAATTGTCTTTGCCATTCATCGATTTCAAATAAGAGAGATAGTAAGGGCCGAGATTATTTCGGGTGTGCCTGACCGTTATCTTGAGATCATTCAGGTCAATGATGACATTAAGTGGGAGGAAGAAGGTAAGGAATTTGTTCTCAACGGTACGTATTATGATGTTATCAGGATCAAAGTGAAAAATGGTAAAACCTTTCTATATTGTTTGAACGATGAGCACGAAGAGGAACTCATGCACAAATTCGCATTAGCAGTCAAAGATGCTGCCGACAATGAAAAGAGAAAGAATCACAAAATCACTATTTATTCTCCCTTATTACATCTGCAGGTCAGTTCAGCTTGTTGGGCATTTTCTTTCGGTTCAAAACAACAACCTGATTTCTATTATTTTAAATCTGAAATCTCTTCCTGCTATAAGGAAATAATCATCCCTCCGCCCAGGTTGTTATCATAAGTTTCGATTACTAATATTTAATAATGTTTTAAGATACGTCTGCGTCCGTTTGACTTAGTGGACCCGGTGCGCATTTTAGCCTGGCACAAGCTTGAGCGCAAGCTGTTGCTGAGTTAATGCTATTGATTAATCTATAATTATAATTCTTATGAAATCAGGCAGCTTTATTATTCTGCTACTCACAATAATATCATCCTGTGCTTTTTCGCAAACAATGTTGAAAGGAAAGCTGATGGACGCAGGAACCGGCAAGCCTCTTTCCGGTGCTACTATAACTTATGGCAATCAGGGTACAATGACTGGTAGTGATGGCATGTTTTCAATTAACTGTGGTGAAACAAGTTCAGTTGCCGCTTCCTTCATTGGCTATTCAACCCAGGAAAAAGCTATAAAAAATTGTAACACGGAGATCTTTATTTATCTCGCTACCACTAAGGGTACGCTGGAGCAGGTTGAAATTACGGCAACATCCAACCAGAATAAATCCATTTTGTACCAGCCGGCCTCTATAGGTAAGTTAACCCCTGTTGAACTGAAACGTGGCATGGGTCTATTCCTTGATGATGCTATCCAGGCAAATGTTCCGGGTGTGACTATGAACAGGAGATCTGTGTCGGGTGGTCAGCAATTCAATATCCGTGGTTACGGAAATGGTTCAAGGGGAACCAGGGGTATCAGTAGTAACTTTGATGGCCAGGGATATAAGGTTTACCTGAACGGAATACCTGTTACTGATGCGGAAGGTATAACAACTCTTGATGACATTGATATGGGTTCTATCGGTAATGTCGAAGTTGTGAAAGGGCCGGCAGGAACCTTGTACGGTCTCGCTATTGCCGGGGCGGTCAACCTGAGCACTATTGCGCCTGAAAAGGGCAAAACTTCAGTTGGCCAGGAGGTAATGATTGGCAACTACGGTCTTCGTAGGTTTACATCAACCTTTCAAACGGCAACTGAATATTCATCACTGCTTGTTAATTATGGTCACCAGGATTACGATGGTTCTTCAATCCACAACAAGTCAAAAAAGGATTTTGCCAGTATTGTTGCCAGTTTTCATGCGGGTGAGAAGCAGTTGATTAACACTTATGTAGGATATAGTAACAGTTACGATGAAAGGTTTGGCGAGCTGACCATAGACCAATACAATAACAATGATTATTCCGGCAACATCGAATATATTAAAAGGAATGCCCACAGCGGGGTAATTACATTCAGGGCTGGTGTTGGCCATACTTATCAATTCAATTCTGCGATTTCCAACTCCACAACGGTATTTGGAACAGGATTTACCAGCAATGCGAGTTCAGCTGGTGGCTGGACAGATAAAAACAGTATCAATTACGGGCTGCGTTCTGTTTTCAATACAAAATTTAAGGCCGGTAGGTCAATCATTTTAGCCGGCATTACCGGTATAGAGCTTCAGCGCCAGGATGCGCAGACCCTTGGTTACAATATGAAACAGGATCCATCTGATACCGGCAGTGCCTGGAAATATGGTACAAGTCCTTACTGGATCATCAACGCAACTACTTCAAACTTTGCAACGATCAGCAAAACCATGTCGCTATTCACTGAGTGGACGTTGGGTCTTCCAGGTGATTTTTCACTCACGGCTGGCGTGGGAAGCAGCAATATGGGCATCGCGCTGAATGACCGGTTCAATGTGGCAATGGCGGCCAGGCCATCCAAATTCGATACAACATATAAAGCAATGGTATCACCGCATTTTGCCATTAACAAAGTTTTCAATAAGCATATGTCCTTATATGCTTCGTATAGCAAGGGGTATAAAGCGCCAGTGAGTTCCTATTTTTATATTACAACTCCAGTGATTACAAATCCACCAACACCGCCTACCGGGAATGTGAACGGGGTACTAAAACCAGAGACCGGCAACCAATATGAATTAGGAAGTAAAGGACAGTTGTTGAATGCTGATCTGATGTATGAGATCGCTTACTTTTATGCGGAGTTTTCTAACAAGATGACTTCTATTTCAGTGGCGTCTCCGGCGTCGCCTAATACAACGCTATATTCTTATATGGTAAATGGCGGCAAACAAATTCACCGTGGAATAGAGGCATTGGTGAGGTACAACATCAATAGCGAGGGATTTATTAATGTGATTCGTCCCTTTGCCAACATAACCTATTCTGATTTTAAATATGGAAGTAATTTTACGATACAGAAATCTGTTGTGCAAACTGAAGATTACAGCGGGAAGGATGTCGCAGGAGTTGCTAAGGTGATGGCTAATATTGGTATTGATGTCATGACAAAACCAGGGCTCTACGCAAACATCACTTATAATTATAAGGATCCAATGCCCATTACTTCACTCAATGACCTTTACGCGGCTGGCTTTAACCTCGTTAATGCCAAGATAGGTTTCCAAAAAAATATTGCAACGCATTTTGACCTTGATGCCTACTTTGGAGCGGGCAATATATTTAACAGCAAGTATTACCAGATGGTATTTGTAAATCAATTACCGGATGCGTACATACCGGCCCCTGTAAATGCGACCTTGTTTGGCGGCATTAATTTAAAATATAATTTTTAACGAAAAGGGGTAGTTCTGCGGAATTGCCCCTATCATTTTGTAATCATGAGAAAAACCAGGACTATATATTTTTATTCTTACGCATTCGCGATGTTATTACTAATCTGCGTTGTTGCTTGCGGAAGATTTGGTAACCGGGAGAATGATACACTAAAAGATCAGCGTATTGTTTCTCTTTCAAAGCATTTAACCGAGATGTTATTTGCGCTGGGCAAGGGTCATAATATTGTTGCGGTTGATTTAAGCAGCACTTACCCTGATAGTGCGAAGCTGTTAAAAACAGTTGGTTATCACCGGGCGCTCAGTGCTGAAACTATCATTGCCATGAATCCTGAACTGGTGATCCATAGCAATGACATAGGCCCGGAGAATGTAATACCGCAAATAGTCAAAGCGGGATTGAACATAAAAGTTTTCGGCGGTGCAAATACTATCGACAGCTCCCGGCTTCTTTTGAAAGAACTGGGTGTTTTTTTCGGGGAGCAACATAAGGCAGATTCTCTTATTGTCAAAATGGATGCGGGGTTAACGCGGTCAGCCGGGGCGCTTAGTACAATTGCTCCAGGGGATACTCCAAATGTTATGATCATTCATTTTGGCCGTGCCAGCAATATATACTTCGTCATGAGCGGCCGGGGTGGTGTCGCAGACAAGATGATTCAAATGGCGGGCGGGAAAGTTACCAGCTATAAGGCAAGCGGCGCGCGCGAGATCAGCGCAGAAGCTGTCGCCACTGCCAATCCGGATATTATAATTGCTACTGATTATGGTTACGACCAGATGGGAAGTATGGATAAGTTTATATCAGAGGTTCCTGGCGTAGCACTAACAAATGCGGGTAAAAACAAACGTATTGTTAGGTTCGAGGAACATGATATTATCTATTTTGGACCAAGGTCCGGAGATAATATTATTCAATTAATGAAATTATTACACCCGCCTGGTTATGCTAAGAAACAGTAAATTCTTTTTTCCTGCGCTTGTTTTATTGTTGATGCTGATGCTGCTTGTTGCAATTGTATTTGGCGCTGTGTCCATTTCGCCCGGTGAAATGTTGTCATCGCTCAAACATTTTGCCGGGGGAAAAAAACCGGGTAGTATCTATGAAGCGGTGTTTCTGCAGATTCGATTGCCCAGGGTACTGTTATGTGCCATCACCGGTGCTATACTTTCCGTGTCCGGGGTATTAATGCAAGGCCTTTTCCGAAATCCCATAGTGGAACCAGGGTTGGTTGGTACAAGCGCAGGTGCGGCTTTCGGAGCCTCTGTTGTATTTGTTCTGGCAGCAAATATGAGTATCGGATTGAAAAGCATACTTGGACCCCTGCTAGTGCCGGTTTTTGCTTTTGCCGGCGGGTTGCTGGCTACATATATTGTATATATGCTTGCAAAGAGCGCCGGAAGAATTTCGATACTGTCACTCTTACTGGCAGGCATAGCAGTAAATGCTGTTGGTCTTAGCGGTATGGGCTTCATGAGTTATGTGGCCAGGGACCCACAGGCAAGGAGTATAACTTTCTGGAACCTGGGAACTTTTTCCGGTGCCAGCTGGTCACAGGTTGCTATTGTAGGAACCGTAGCTTTCATCATGTTTGCGATTGCATTACGTTATACGAAGCAACTGAATGCCTTATTGCTTGGTGAAGCCGAGGCGACATATTTAGGGGTAGATGCAGATCAACTAAAAAAGAAAATCATGATCATTAATACGGCAATGGTCGCTGTAGCAACTGCGTTCACGGGAGTAATCGGTTTCATGGGCTTGATAGTTCCACACGTGTTGCGGCTGCTCATTGGAAGCGATAATAAAAGGCTTTTACCAGCATCAATGCTATTGGGCGCGCTTTTACTAACTCTGGCCGATTTTGGTGCAAGAATGTTACTCCCCCCCGCAGAAATTCCTATCGGAATTATAACGTCATTAGTTGGTGCACCGATTTTTCTCTTTCTGTTAAAAAAGTTTGACATCATTCAAACCAAAGGAGGCGGCAATGCTTAGAACAGAAAATATCAGTTATAAGATAGGCAACAGAAAGATATTGGAAGATATAAATATTGAGTTTCATGCCGGCGAATTTAATATGATCCTCGGACCCAACGGATCTGGCAAATCAACGTTCTTCCGTATTTTTAGTGGCGAAATACAGGGTTATACAGGAAGGGTTTGTTACAATGAGAAAGTGCTCAGAAAACAACAGCTAAGGGAACTTGCCAGGCACCGCGCTGTCATGAGCCAACAACCTGATCTAAGCTTTCCACTCACTGTTGATGAAGTGGTAATGATGGGTCGTTACCCGCATTTTGATTTTAACCCTTCCCCAAAAGATAATTCTATTTGTAACGATGTCATTGAAAGATTACGACTCACTGATTTTAAGGAACGTAATTATCTGACTTTGAGTGGTGGCGAAAAACAAAGAGTACAATACGCCCGGGTTTTGGCCCAGATCTGGGAACGGCCAAAGGAAGGCAATCGTTATTTATTTTTGGATGAACCACTCAATAATCTTGATATAAGCTATCAGCAGGAATTCCTTCGGATAGCACGCGAATTCACCGGCAACGATACTATCGTTATAGCGGTTATACATGATATAAACCTGGCCTTACAATATGCAGATAAACTGTTTTTTTTCAAGAACGGAAGACTAAATGCTCATGGCAACACTATGGAAGTGCTAACCGCAGATCTGATTGCGGACGTATTCAATGTTTCAGTGACCCTTATAAACAATGCTGTTACAAAAAGGCCCCTGCTGGTTTATAATTAATGACTGTTATGTTATTATCCAATCTACGGTAAAAAAATGAAAATCGTTTTCATAGTGGTAGCTGATTTTGCACCCGGATGCAATGCATATATGCTTCATAATGGATAAACCTAAGCCGGTATTTTGGGTGTTTTGTTCGGGCTTATAAAAACGTGTGAACACTTTTTTCTGATCCAGCAATACACCGTTTCCAGAGTTACCAATCACCAGTTTTTTGTCGCTGGTGAGATTAATGTTAATACTTCCCGCTGCCTTGTTGTGTTTCACTGCATTACTTATCAGGTTATTCAGCAGGGCGTCCAGCAGCATCCCGTTCATATCTACCTTAACATCTGTTGTTTTTACGGACAATTTTATTCCGTTGACTAAAAGTATTTCCTCAAATTGAAATATTTTTTCGTCCAGTATTTCGCGGATATTTATCTCCCTTGTATCATTGAACTGGTTGTTTTCGATTTTAGTAAGGAATAACAGGGAGTAATTCAGGTTCGTCAGTTTGTCAATTGCCTTATACATTGCCTGCAAGTTGATGCTATGCCTGGCGAATATTTGTTCATCCTGTATAACAAGATCTATTTTCGATCGGATGATAGCCAGCGGTGTCTGCATTTCATGAGAGGCATTTTCGGTAAATTCTTTCAGTGTCAGGTAATCCTGATTTGCTTTGGTAGTGGCTTTCATTAAGACTAAACTCATAAAATTGAACTCTTCTATCTTACTGTCAGGGAATACAAGCGGATCTGGTTTACTTACCTGATAATTTTTCATCAACTGCAGCACTTTATAAAACGGCTGCCAAAGGGTTTTCAATACGACCCTGTTAATAATGGAAGAAACTAACAGTATCAGCATTATAGCAACGATGGTTATCGCTATAATAGTGTGTATAAGATGTTCGGTGCCTTCCATCGATTTGCCTACCATTGCCTGATACCATTGATTGCCTGCCTGGACGGTAAAAAATAGTTTCCTGAAGTCAGCAGTATCTGCTCCCACTGTATCATATGTGGCGATGGTTTGAAATGTCGATTTATGGGACTTGTCCGTCGGGCTAAATGTAATAAGACGATCTTTTACAGCGAAGATCTCTGGCAATTCATGATGAGTTCCTACATATTTTTCTATTTCTGATCTTTCAATTTGTAAATTTTCATCAAACTGCTTAATTACTACAAATCTTATCAGGAAGTAATAGCCAATACTGGAAAAAATAAAGATGGATAATGTGGCAAACAGATTTAACCTGTACAGCCTTGAGAATAGTTTCATTTGTTAATCATGCTGCTGAAATTTGTAACCCATCCCATATACTGATCTCACATAATCTTCGCAGCCGGCCCAAACCAGTTTTTTTCTCATGTTTTTTATATGAGTATACAGGAAGTCGTAGTTGCTGGCCAGGTCGGCATTGTTCCCCCAGAGATGTTCAGCGATAGCATTCTTGGATATCACTTTATTTTTGTTGCTTAAAAAATACAGCAACAGGTCATATTCTTTTTTTGTTAGATCCACTAACCTGTCGTTGACACTTGCCGTTTTCTTTTTCAGATCAATAAGCAGATTGTTACAGGCGATAGTGCTTTTTCCATCGAATGCTTTGCGTCGGGTTATTGCCGTGACCCTTGCTGAAAGTTCAGCAAGATGAAATGGCTTCGTTAAATAGTCGTCTGCGCCGAAGTTGAGACCGGTAACCTTATCATCCAGCGAATTCTTTGCAGTAATTATCAGGATACCGTCAGTCCTGTTTTCTTTTTTGAGATATTCGAGTAACCCGAGGCCACTTCCGCCCGGTAACCCGATATCCAGCAAAATACAGGCATAGGAGGAATTGGCTAATTTCTCAAGCGCCTCGGGATAAGTTGCGGCCCGCTCGCAAAAGAAATGATCGTTTTCCATGTAATCGCAGATACTATCTGAAATTTCTCTTTCGTCTTCAATGATTAGTAGCTTCATCGCCTTATGAATAAATAGGATATATTACTAATCTGTATGTATTTACTCAATATAACTAAAAATATGGGTGGGATACGGCGCTAGATTAATTGTAGGTCAATTTTAATCAGATTCTAATGGTGTTTTGGCATTCGGTGTAATATTGCGATTAAAGAAATATGTTTATTGCTGCTCGCACAAAAAAGGACCGCGTCCAACAGAAGCGACCCTATAAATACCGTCGGGTTGCTCTAATTATTCAACCGAAAGATATTGAGCATATGCATACCCTTCTTCTCCACTCGCCGTTTTAACCAGCCACCATTGATCATTTGTTTTGCTTACAAGCGTAACATAGTCATGGTGTTTTGCCTTTCCTACAATGGGTTGATCAGTTCCCGGACCTTTGCGGATATTCAGATTAGAAGTTTCTGTGACAACCTTTGCCTTGACACCTGCAGCCATATTCGAAACATTTATATCGAGGATTAAATCTCCGCCACGAAAGTCAGGATCGATCTGATTATAAATTTCCCATAATGAGTCTTTTGTTCTTCCATCAGGCGCCTCCCCGTTTATGTACAGCACATTATCCTGTACCCCTACCTGTAGATTAGTAACACCTGAGGCCTTGGCTGAATCGATCAGCTGTTTATATTTATCTTGCAGAGCCATAATTTGGTCCTCCTATAATTTAAGTTTGAATAGAGATAATTATTTGTCTACCAGAATTATTGTATACCAGGGATAATTGCTGCTTTGTAAATCAGTAAATAATAATCGCGTTTACCCCTGCTTATTTCAAAGTCAGTTTCTGTTCAACTTTCTTTGGTTTCAATGTGTTTATTGACTTCATCAACGCTGGTAATTTTGATCGCTCAAGTTCGCCTGTTAAGGTCACAACGCCATTATTGACCGTCGCCGTAACTGTTGGATAATCTTTTGTTGCATCAGCAAGACCTTTGGCAATCGGATCATCGGCAGCAATTTCGACAGGGGCCGCGGCTTGAGGAGGAGCTACACTAATGTTGTTCACGACACTTTTTACTCCTTCAATGCCTTTTACATCATTTTCAAAAGCGATTTTAGTTGCTTCATCTGACGCAGTCCCGGTTAATGTGGCAACACCATCCTTTACCGTTGCGGATAATCCAGGGTAGGATGTCGATTTGGACACGATCGCCGCTTCAATATCTGCATCTTTAGGCTTTGACTTACAGGATTCGAGGCTTATAAAGGATGCCCCGGCCAAAAAAATGATTGCGGAAAAATGTAAGATTGACTTTTTCATATTGACTTGTTTTGATTCTGCATAAAGCAGGATATTAATCAAAACCTAAGCCAGCCTCAGGGTTTATGCGCGTTTATGTTAGTGAACCCAACAAGTCATTTGCCAAATATTATAGATCAATGATTTATTATAGATCAATGCTGCATAGCATAAAACTATGTTGAAGAGCCTTATGGTTATTGTAGATCAATATTTTGTGTAAAGGGTGGCGTTGTGTTGCCATTGGGTTAGGCTGCTGGTGTTTCCACATATGTACGGGAACCTCCTGGCTCCGAAGTATTTCAGCTGATAACCATAAACCTATTGCAGAAGCGGTTGCAAACTCACCTGATATATGTTTAAACCTCGCAACAGGAACCTTTTCAATTTGTGTTTCACAAGCTTCGTAAAAATGCATCATCCTGCTGTCGCCGTTTTCGCCGGATAAATATAGGCCGGGTGGATCGTTCTGTAAATTATTCAATGTGATAAACTCGTGAAAGCGATGCCTAACGAGTTGCGGATCATTAGATGTAATGGTTTTCAAAGCATCAATCCGGACGGATCCCTGTTGCTTTTTATTATCTACGATAAACATAGCTGATCCTTCACCCGGATAGCTGCCGGGTTTATCGCTTTTATAAATTTCTGCCGGGTTAATGGCAGTTGTTTTGTACCAACCAGCTAACAAATCAATGTTATAATTATAGGCGGATATTTCATCAACTGCACCTAATAGTAAACGGGCATCGGGATATTGGGCCAAATGCATGGCTGCATCGAGCATAGCATTCTCAAAAGAATGTCCACGATGAACATGAGTGATATTGTAGCCATTGTTTTTTAGAAGCATACCAACCTGGCCGGCCACAGCATTCGCAGTGCTTTGAACAAAATTAGTCGGCGTTAACAGCCCTTCTTTATACTCAATGATCTGATTTAGAAATTTAATACAATCTTCCATTCCTCCATTGGCAGTTCCTATTATGATTCCGTCAGGGTTTCCAGAACCCGCAATTAGTGGCATTGCTGCCCCGACTCCGAGTCTAACGGCCTTGCCCATGCGCCTCAATATTTTCTCAGGGATGTCTTCGTACGAAGGTTCTTTAACAGAAAATTTATTGCCTTCGGGAACCTGGTATTCAAGCAGGTTGATCTTATTGAGAAAGGTTGATTGCGATGAAATGCATGTGGATTCCTGGATATAAAACATCGGGTCAGACTTTTGAAAAAATCAATGAGGAACAATTACCACCAAAGCCGAAAGAATTTGACATGATATGTTTAAGGTGAACCTGTTTATACTCGCGGACCGGAACAAGGCCGGTGTCGGCTTGTGGTTCGTTAAAGTTAAGGGAGGGATATATTTCCTGGTGTTTTAAATTAAGTATGCTATACACCGCTTCAATTGCTCCTGCTGCACCGAGTGTATGACCAATGTTACTTTTGGTTGAGCTGAAGGTCGGAATGATTTCAAAAATTCGAATCATCGCCTTAGATTCCACCTCATCATTGTTTTCTGTTCCGGTACCATGGGTATTTATGAAATCAATTTCCTGTGGTAAAAGACCCGCGGATTCCAACGCAATTTTCATTGCAAGATAGGGGCCATCTCCGGCAGGTGATAATGAAGAAGGATGATATGCATCATTTGTATTTGAATAACCACTCAGACGGGCATGAATATTTTTCCCTGCAGCATCTTCTTCTTTTTCCAGTATAAGAAATGCTGCCCCTTCACCAAGGTTAAGGCCTTGCCTGTCCTTATCAAAAGGTTTGCATAGTGCAGGCGATAGAATGTGCAAGGAATTGAATCCATTCAATGTAAATTTTGCAAGGCTATCAACACCTCCGACAATGGCACGTTTTGCAAATCCGTTTTGTATCAGCCTTGCACCAAACATGATTGCATTTGCCGAGGAAGAACATGCTGTATTAATGGTGCTGGCCGGTCCCTGCATTTTGTATTGAGCTTGTATAGAAAGTGTTACCGAAGAACAGTCATAAGAGCCAAGGTATTCGGATCCTTGTTCATGTTTGTTTGCATCATGATACAGTTCATCTGTAAGACACATACCTCCAACAGTGTTGCCGTTGATAAAAGCTGTGTCGGGACTTTCGATCTCTTCAGTTGTGAGTCCGGCATCTTCAATTGCCTGCCTGAATGCATGAAGACATAATAAGTCTGTTCGGGTTACTCCTGGTTGAGTGGCAGCCAATTTTTGTTTTAGTTCCTCAGTACTGATTTTGATCTCACCACAAGGAAGTACGCCCGAAAATCTTGAAGGAAAGTTTTCTAATGTTGAAATGCCGCAAAAGCCATTTATCAATGCCTCGCGGTTTTCATTTACTGAATTGCCAATAGCGCTTATTATACCCAGACCTGTAACCACAATATCGCTCACTATAGGTATTTTATTTTGTTCTGTGTTTTTCAATATAGCCAACCATGGTATTTACATCAACCAGTATCTTTCGGCCTTCTTTGGGATCCTGGATGGTGATTCCATATTCGCGTGAAAGTAACACTATCAGTTCAATTGAATCTATTGAATCCAGCCCCAGTCCCTCGCCAAACAGCGGTTCGTCATCCTTGATATCTTCCGGTTTTACCGTCATCAGATTTAGAAACTGAACGATTTGTTTTTTAACCTGCAGTTTTAAGTCTTCTGTTTCCATTATCATAAATTCAAATTAGATTTTTTCTCTTCAACGCGATTAATGTGATTGCCTGTATTACAAGTGTAATAAACAATAAAGGTAAAATATTAATCAAAATATCTTTTAGTTTTCCCCCTTCCAGAAATAGGCCATAGTATGCTTCCAGGCACCAATGTAAAGGTGAAAGTTGCATGATATATTTAAACGACGACGGCATTGCAAATGACGGCACCAGTATTCCTCCGATTGCGGCAAGCAACACAATTGACACAGCACCCAGGCCGTTAGCCTGTTCCTGTGTTTTCGTAATTACTCCGACACAGATCGCATAACTTGCTGCACACCATCCACACATCAGTGTTACAATTATTAAGCCCCCAATATCTGCTGGAAGGTTGAGTTTAGGCAATCCAAGCTTTGGGAAGATCAGGATACCAATTGAAAAGATAACCAAGGCCTGAAAAAATGTAACAACTATATAGGTAAGTTGTTTTGAAATGAGGGCCACCAGGTAGTTAGTCGGCAAGGTTTTCAGTCGAAGAAAACTTCCGCTAAGCTTTTCTCTCACAACACTTCCACCTAAAGAAATTACAACAAAAAACATTGCAAACACCGTCCAGGCAGGAATATTATGTTGTGAAGCATTAGGGATAGAGCGGCTTCCATCCCTTGAAACCGGGATTTCTGTAATGGGAACCTGGTTAGTAATAATTTCGTTTTCCAATGTATCAGGAATCTGCTCTTCATTCAGATTCTGATAGAGATTTCTTACCACCTGGCGGCTCTCTACTATTTGTAATGTACTTTTTAATGCGCCCTGAATAGATTGCCTGAACGAAGCCTGGAGAACCGGATGGTAATATAGTGTTATCGGACCGATTTGTCCACTTGTTGTTGGTGCGGCATAAGTTGTATCAATAGTAACATCTTTCAATGCACGGGCTGCGATGTCTTTTGTTCTTGCACTTAATTCCGACGAAAAGGTAGCAGGGATGATGATTGCCACCAATGCATCTTTTGATCCCATTCTTTCTGAGATCTGTTTTTCATCTTCCCCTGGCGGGATCTTTGTAACATTGAACATGCCTACTTTTTCAATCGCCGATTCAAGCTGTTTTGCCGCTTCACCTGTATCGCGATTACAAAGAAGCAGGGCCATTTTGTTGTTGTTCACCATTTCAAAAGTGCTGTTCTGCACTATCGTTATAACTATTGCCAGCACTACCGGCATCAGGAACATGAGGGTAAGTCCAACCTTATCGCGCAGCAGGATACGAAGGTCCTTCAATATGGTTGCATACAATTTAAACATGGATCAATCGCGGTAAGATTTGCCAGTCAGGCTGAGGAATAAACCTTCAAGGCCATCTTGTTGATGTTTGCTCAGCAGATTTTCCAGTGAGTCGTGCACGATGATTTTTCCTTCATCAATCATGGCTATTTTGCGGCATAGAGATTCTGCTTCATGTAACTGATGTGAAGTGTAAATTAGTGTCATTCCGGCCGCGTTAAGATTCTTAAGGTAATCTATTATTGCAAAACGTGTCTGTACATCTACGCCAACAGTTGGTTCGTCGAGAAATAATACTTCTGGATGATGTATCACTGATATTGCCAGGTTTACCCTACGCTTCATACCACCCGAAAACTTTTGAACCTGTTTATTTCTCACATCGTTTAAGCCAAGAACATCCAGTAGTTCATCGATCCTTTTATTTATGGTTGATGTATTTAATCCTGCCCAGGAACCAAAAAACTCAAGGTTTTCTTTTGGCGTAAGTTCCTGGTAAAAAGAAAAGTCCTGGGGTACAAAACCAAAGCGTTTATTAAAATATTTTTTCTTGGTCTTTACTTCCTGCCCCAATAGTTTTACCGAACCCCCGGTATATTCTATAAGACCGGTCATGATACTCATAAGAGTTGTTTTACCGGCGCCATTAGGACCGAAGATGCCAAAGCTTTCGCCTTTCTCTATTTGAAGGTTAAGATCAGAAAAGAGTTGACGCGGTTGGTCACGATAAGCAAACTGGAGATTTTCTATATTAACCGCTTCATTATTCATCAGGTCCATTTCATTTTGGATAGGTCCTGGAACGCATCTTTCTCTAAGTCTGCAATCTCGAACAGAATATCGCCCATCACATTAAAATCTTCCTGTTTAGTAAGACGACCTTTGTAAATGCCAGCTGCCTGGACTGCTGCATTTCTCCAGAGATCACCGGCCTTTGTGAATTTCTTTGAGATTTCAAGTAAAGAGTCATTGGGATGATAAGCATGAGACTGCTGCAAAAAAGCAGCATAGATATAACGGAAGCCTCCACCGCCAGTGCCTATCTCTTCCTGCATCCGCACAAGTTGAGCGAGATACAGCCCGGCCTTTGGTAGACCGAGGTTATCGCGCCATTTCTTTATTCTTTTGCCGGTATAGCGAATTCCGCTTACTCCTGCTATTGGTCCGGGAATATGTAGCATGTCCCGGACATTTCTTTTCACACCTTTTTTTATTGCATCCCGGATCTGGTCAGGTGTTATGATCTTTTTTTCCCGCGGATAATATAGCTGTCCCCGCGGAGCCATTGCTCCTTTGGCAAATCTTACCCGTTCTAATTCATAGGTACTGAGTTTAGTTACACCTTCCATGATCGGGTCGCTGATCAGGTAGTCGTCTCCTTCTTTACCATAAACTATCAGGTTATGCGCATTAAAGTGAAACCGGTATTCTTTGGGAAAATATGATAAGTAGTATACGCCTACCTGGCATCCCACTGGCTGGCCTGCCCCGATACATTGTTCCAAAAACTTTTGGGCCTGTTCACGGGAAGAAAACTTTTTTCTTACAACGGGGATGCCCAGTGCTTTACAGGTTCGTTTAAAAATGAGTCCGGGCATTGTGCGGTAAGCAAATGCAGGCCCCTTGTTTACTTTCATAAACGGGATGTAGATGAAAAACAGTCCTGAGCCTATTCCAAAAACCAGTGGTTCTGTTAATGAGGTCGCTCCTGCGCCACTGAGCAGGTTTGTTGTAACTCCGTTTTCACAATGGGCGGCCTGGGTATGTACAAAATCAGTCTTCATCAACGTTCATTGTTTTCAACTCAGTCAGGCTGACATTAAATGCGTCTGCGTATCGTTGTAATTTTTTATCGGATAATTTTTGGAACACGGCTGGTTTCATGTGTCTTTTGATCTGCCATTTCCAAAAGCCGGTGTAGCCTGCGACAATTCCCATGTCCATCAGTCTGAGTTCCATGAAGAACAATACCGGGCTGGCTTCTTTCCTGTCAACTTTTGCTTTTGCATCAGCTATCCGGTGTTTGATGTCGTCCCAGGCAATGTCAAGCGCTTCCGCTTTTATCTCCCACCCATTGCTAAGTGCAGTAACATAATTGCCTGATTCATCTGTTGCATAACTCAGCTCTTTGGTGAGTTTTGCCAAAGCACTTCTATCCTGGGGAATGTTTTCTTTTTTCATACTACCGGGATTTAATTGCCAAAAATCAGTAAAAAGATCAACAAACAGTCAATAAGCCGTACATATAGGAAAATCTTGAACTTTCGGGAACCAACAGAAGAATTTTTTCCCCTTTTTTAAGCTTACCTCCATGAAAAAGCTCATCAATCATCAGGTAAATAGATCCTGCGCCTACGTTGCCCTTTGTAGAAAGATTAACGCGCCACTTTTCGTAAGGGATACCTATACCAAGTTCAATGAGCCGATCGTGTATTTTTCCTTTAAAAAATTCGCTCGACATATGAGGTAGAAAATGATCGATCTCTTCCGACTTCAGTCCTTTTTTGTCAAACAGTTCTTTTAGTTTTCGGCCACCAAGTGGAACTATATTATCTCCCAGCAATCTTACATCCTGTTTGATGCTAAGCACTGAATGTGATTTTAATTGGTCCGGGGAATAGTCGAGATAGCTGGTGAGAGAGCCATCCTGGTTTTTTTCAGCGCCCATATACATACAGGCATCCATCTCGTTGGCATAAGAAATTCCTTCGAGCCATTCCACTCTCAGGCTCAGACCAGTTTCATTCATCTTATTTGAGAGGAGCAAAGCACCAGCACCGTCCGACAACATCCAGCGGAGAAAGTCCTTTTCAAAAGCTATATAAGGATTATTTTCAAGCTCCTTGAGTTTAACAACCTCATCTTTAAACTGATCAGCCCTGATTGCCGCGGAAAATCTTTCAGATCCTGTACTAACAGCAATTTCGGCGTCGCCGGATTTAACAGCCATATAAGCATACTTAAATGAATGCATTCCCGCGCAACAAACACCTGATGGTGATACTACCTCAATTCCGCTCATTTCCGGCAAATGTCCGTGAACCATCACCGCATGTGAGGGCATCATTTGATCCGGAGAAGAAGTGCCACAGCTTAAGAGCTCGATAGTTTTCAACCCGGCATTGTCATAATTGAACAGTTTTCTAACCGCTTCAGCAGTCATTTCAGAATTACTATGTGTAGCCTTTCCTTCTTTATTCAGGGCATAAAACCTGTTTTTGATCCCGTTATTTCTAAGAACAATTCGTCTTGACTTGGACGGTTTGTCGTCAATAAAACCCAGATAAGATTCCATTTCATCGTTGGAAACGGGCTCATTCGGAAAATACGTTGAAGTGTTAGTAATATAGACCTGGTTGAGAGACATCGTCAGATAAAATTAATTCAATGCTAGATAATATTGTTTCTTTCTCTTTATACTCCTGGACAAAAATGGCCTGAATAAGATTGAGTAAACAGTAAATATGATCGGCGCTGCGACAAACAGGGCAATTAAAAGATAATATTTAAAATAAACAAGCCAGCGGGTCCGATTCTTTTTCCTTGTGATCAGCTTAGCCCAGAGCTTAAACAGTTTGCTTCCTCTTTCTTCTATAAATATCAATCCATAATGTACTTCGATGGCTTTCTGTATGATAAATGCCTCTTGTAAACTATCCAGATTATTTTCTTGCAGATGTTTGGCTGCTGTAGTTCCGAAATCCGACGCCTTCCTGATATCTTCATCAGAGATGCCGGGCTTCGGAAATATGTTCAGGTACCTGTCTTTCCGGCCGGTAAGCATCCAATGAAATATAGTCACCACACTCACATGGTTCTGGTTACGATCCATCAGAACGGTGTTTCCAACCAGTTTTGCACCGGCTTCTTTAAGAAAATTCTTTACTTTTTCCTGCGCACTTGCCCACATGTTACGTGATCCGATCAGGGTGATAACCGGGGTGTCTTTAATAATTGCTTTGAATGAAGGATGTTGGAGCAGTGAATTTGCCGGAATGCTCGGTGAAAGAAACCATGGCTGATAGGCGAATATAACCAGGTCATAAGATAGCTCCTGGCATTGAAAAGGAACGATCTCTGTGGGAATTGTCAATACGCTTTCTGGCATTGCATCAAAAAACGAAGGGGTTGTCCACGGAAACGGGAAGTCTTTTTTTGGTTGGATGCTTACAGTTTCCACGGTTATTCCTGCCTGGGTAAACGGAGCAGTGAAGTTATCGAGTATTTGTTTTAGCTGGCCAGATTGAGTATAATAAACTGCTAGTACTTTCTTATTCATCCTGAAATCTTAATTGAATTCCTTTTCACTCAAAACCTTAGAACTTTTTGCGTAATGAATGATGGCGTTTTGTACGGGTTCTGGCAGGCTTTTAAACGATTTGCGAAGATAATCACTGTCGCCTTTTATTTCCTTTTTATACCCAAGAATTCCCGGAGCATTCTCCTGTATCATCAGCCTCATTAATCTATACTCTGCATTTGTGTTATCCTGTTTTATCGAAGCTTCCAGCTCCTTGTGTCCGACCTTGAAAATTTTCAACCTTTTCCCTGCTCCTGATTCAAATCCTGCCTTTTTCATCCTCAATGTACCGATGATTGCCTGCTTATCCAGGCCGGTTGCTTTTTCTGCTTCTTTAATCTCTCGATCTATTACCTTAATATCTGTACTTGACATCGCATCATAAAAGCCTTGTTTATTGTATGCAGTCTGTGCAACTGAATTGAAAGTAAATACAAAAATGAACAAAGCCTTTAATATTACGGCCAGCCTTATCCCGTTCATAGCCACAATTTTAGGTCGACAAAGATAATAAGAAACGCCGATGTAAAGATTATTGACACGTAGGGGCAGGTTCCATTGCGTTTCTGCGTTTCAATGTGCGTGTGCGCTATGTACGAGGAATATTCTGTTGAATACTACTATCGGCGCGGAAGTTGTGCCCGAACAATAAAAATTTGATGGGCTGGCTATATTTTATTTTTTTTGTGCCCTCTGTTTCTATAATGAACCTCTCTCTATGATACAAGTTGGTGGCGGCGGACTTTCTCTTCACGACTTTTCGGAAATTATCTTCAAACAAAAGGCCATCCATTTGGACGCAGCTGCTATACAGAATGTTTCAGAAAACCATTCATTTTTGCGTCGGTTTTCTGATCACAAGCTAATCTATGGTATCAATACCGGATTTGGGCCGATGGCGCAGTTTAAGGTGAGTTCGGAAAATGTGTTGCAGC
>NZ_DATHKG010000165.1:0-181070 GCF_035489435.1 Flavitalea sp. | reverse complement strand
CTTTTAGCGTCCTTTCCGATTCAGTTATTATTGCCGTCATAGCCCCAGGCACCGACTCTTATATAAGAGTCTCCAATAACTATGGCACTTCCGGCCCAGGACCTTATTATCGTTATTCAACTGTACCTGTGATTCATTCATTTACACCAATACTAGGTGGTGAGCGCACACGGATGAAGATATATATCGATCGTATTTACGATATCGATAGCGTTAAGATCGGCGGCGTCCCGGTTCGGGAATGGATCCCTACATATTCCGGATACCTCGATGTTATTATTGGCAAAGGGGCAACAGGGAAAATCAGTTTGCAAACTGCGGATACCACGATATTCAGTTCAGATAGTTTTGAATATGTTCAAAAGCCAACATTAAAATCGTTTACACCGGCTACCGGAAAAGCCGGCACAGTCGTTACCATTACCGGAGTTAATATTCATCGTAGCTCGAAAATATATTTTGGCGATGCAATGGCTTCTCGGGTCACCGTATTATCAGATTCAGTATTAACAGCCGTGGTTGGCAGTGGGGCATCAGGCGAAGTAAAATTAGAAACTGCAGGAGGAAGGATGTCATTGCCGGGCTTCATATTTATCCCGTCTTCAATCCCGGTATTAAAGTCTTTCTTCCCTGTTTCAGGCAAAGCAGGCACCATGATCGAAATCGCGGGCGAAAATTTCAATACGGATCCGGAGCTGAATTTTGTTGGCTTTGGTGCTGCATTTGGCAAGGTTATCAGCGCCTCTCCATCCCTGCTAAAAGTGGAGGTTCCTCATGGTGCTTCAGCAGAATTTCTGACCGTTTCCTGCAATGGATTCACTGCTACTTCAAACAACTTTTTCACCTTGCAGGGATCTGTCGGCCGCCAGTTGAGCGACACTACCTATAAGGCAGTAAATACAGTTATAAAAGCAATGCTTTTTCCCGGAACAAATATGGAAGCTGATGATCTGGATGGCGATGGGAAACCGGATCTCATTGTAACTACTGAACTTGACAAATTGAAGGTGTATAGAAATACAAGTTCCCAGGATTCGGTTTCATTTGAAGAAGTTCTAACCATCGAAAATGTAAGCCTTTTTCAAAACATTTTGGTTGCTGATGTTGACGGTGATGGCCGGCCAGAGCTTGTTGCAGGGGAAACATCTATTATTAAAATATTCAAAAACACCAGCATCACCGGAAAAATCAGTTTTGATGCGCCAGCTGAACGAATCGGCGGCACTTATTCTTTTTTCAGTCTTGCAGATATTAATGGGGACGGTAAACCGGAGATTCTTAGTCTCAGCGACCAGGGGGAAGTTATTATATTCCGAAATACCTCATCCGGAAGTACCATAAGCTTCGGAAGCCGTTACATTTTTCCAAAGGGCAAAACCACCTCTCAGTTTGAAGTCGGAGACCTGGATGGCGATGGTAAGCCTGAGGTAATATCTGCAATATCCAGATCGGATCAACCAGTCAAGTCGATGCTGATTTTCCAAAACACATCCACCACCGATACCATAAGTTTTGGTTCGCCATTAAATTTTAATGGTGGAGATAGTCCCCAGAAATTTATACTAGGAGACATCAACAGGGATAATAAAACCGATCTGATCATCAACTACAACCGGGGTATCCAGTATGTGGAGAACACCAGTGGAAACGGAATTCTTTCTTTCGCCCTGGTAACCAACATCATGACAACCACCTGGACCACCACTAATGATATCGGTGATCTTAACGGAGACGGACTTGTTGATCTTGTTTGTGAGGATTCCCGCGATTCAATACTTCATATTTATGTACAGAAGCAAACTAATAACGTTGTTTCCTTTGTGGAAATAGCCCAAACCAAAACCAACGAAGAATTAAATGATATCAGTATCAGGGATCTTAACAAGAACGGCTCGCCTGAAATTCTTTTTATTGGCAGTGATAACTATCTACATATTTTCAGTGCAGATACAATTTTGACAAAGGCCGACACCTGCTCCTTTGAGGCAAACACCAGCATAGGCCGTGACAGCCTTTGTACAGGCAACCAACTTTTATTCACCGCATCTGGTTCAGGATTTTTTTCCAATGCATCCTATCAATGGTTTGTGAATGGTAATCCGCAGTCCTACACAGGTGCCAGGTTTAAAGATCCAATGCTGAATGCAGGCGATAAAATAAGCGTGGTGATGAAAGTAAATACTGTTTGTGGCTTAAAGGCTGATACAAGTAATGTGATTACGATTACATCTGTGTGGTTCGCTCATCATGAAGTTTCTATCACTGCTGCCTTAATAAATCAATGTGATCCTTTTGCAAAAACATTTACTGTTGGTCAGATAACTTTTGTAAATCCCGGGTCAAATAACAATGGCCAGGTAATTGACCCCGCGTCAGGTATTTATCTTTGGAAAGTGAATGGTCAACCTGCAGGATCAAACACTGGTGTCCTCACATTAACAAATCTGAAAGCCGGAGATATTGTATGGTTAGAATATTTGTTGCCTACCCCTTGTGGAACGGACACTATCATCAGTAATAAAAGTACTGTGAGCATATACGACAGGGTTAAACCAACTGCAAAGATCACAGGTGATACACAGGTTAAACAAGGAGAGACATCAGCAATGAAAGTCGAAACAACCAATCCGCCCGGAACAATAACTTATCAGTGGCAGGATAGTACCAGCGTACATTCGTGGGGATCGATTACCGGTGCAACTTTGCAATTACTCATGTATAAGCCTTCAACCAGCGGTGATAAACTGCGGAACATTATTATCAGCAAAGACAGTTGCAATTTTATTGATACGATAGTTACCAACCCTGTAATATTTGTAATTAGTGATAGTCCATTGCCTTTGGCTAATATGCCGATCAGGGCTTTTCCGAATCCCGTTGGCAGTACGTTGTCACTTGACAATATTAACCCCGCTGATAACTGGCAATCACTCGAACTGCTCGGTGCGGATGGTCATAAATTTATCATTATGAAAGATATTCAGAACAGGACAAGTATCAACTTAAGTGTGGTGCATATTCCAAGGGGCCTTTATTTTGTTGTATTCAAAAGAGCAACCGGTGAAAGTGCTTTTTTAAGAATATTAAAACAATAGTTTCATACCATTCAAAAGCATTCTGCAGGGATAAGCTGGAAACAGTTTTCAATATAAAGTGATTATTTTGGTTCCATAAACACTGATTATTGCCAGGCATGACGGGTTGATCAATGTTTACAATCACATTTCATTAAGCCAGCTGCGCGTGAGCAGAGAGTTGTTTTTTTAAGAGATGCTGAACTTCGTTTCTTTCAAGCCTTTGCTTTGAAGGTAGTCAACCAGTTCTTTCGCATCTTCTCCTCCTCGATTTGCATGATGCAAAAGCGAAAAACCATGAGGGCCTTTTGCATTGATGCATTGAGGATAGGTTTCAAGCCATGCCTTAACAAGCTGTGTTTTCCCGAGCATAGTTAGTACAAAAAGATTTGTTCTGGCACCGGTTTCAATTAAAAAATTGGCTACATCTTTTGTACCCACATGGCCGGCGCCTTCAAGCGCAGTTTCAAAATCGCCCCCACCCCAGTCCCAGGTTGCATACAATAAGGATGGAAACTCTGCCAGTAAAGACTTTACCTTGCCGAGATCATTATGACCTGCACCAACAAAAGCTTTCACTTTTTCAGCGGGCAATGGGTCCGGCTTCGGGTTTGTTTGGGAGAATAACGAGGATTGAATAAACAGGGTTGTACTTGCTGCCATGGAAAACTGACTTAAGAAAACTTTACGGTTCATAAACGCTGATTTCTCATAAGTTAAGCATTCTGTTGATCGACCTGCTTACCACCTGTCAAATTCGAACACCCGAAATTACGAATACTGTTGGCTAATTATCTTGTGTATCGGATTATCCTGTGTATCAACCTGCATTTTGCATAATAGATCTTTAGTAATTTATAGATCTTTAACTATTTGTCTATTATTTCATAAGTGCCTTTTGGAAATCCAGGGTCCTGTGTTCATGCTCTTCAATTTATTGTAGAAAAGGATATCTTATGAGCAATATATCTTCTCATGGCATTTGCCCCAGTCCCTCCCATCTTACCGTCCACTTACCATTTTTAGGAATACCCGGATTGTCAGTCTTACATCCATCATAACCTGCACACATCATGGCAATAGCTGCCAGTAATCCACCATTACCCGGCAAATAAATGGTCAGTCTTTTGTCCTGGTAGTTATGTCCATTGTTAAGATAGGTATTTGTCGATATGGGCATCAGCAATGCTTCAATTGCCTGTTCGGGTAAACCAAGCCTGGTTGCTGTCATGGCTGCCATCGGAAAATCCCAGCCCCAGGTATGATCCCAGTTCCAGTTTTTCCAGATCCAGTTAAATGTCGATTGCATGATTGCGGTATCGACAAGACTGGTTTGAGGCAACATTCCCAACGCTCCCAGCACTGATGGATGATCGGTGCGATAGGCTGGATTTGTATATGAATCAACAGCATTTTCGGTAAAGAGATATTTGTTTTCTTTAACAGTAAGCGGCGAAAGATCTTTTAGTACATCATCCCATTTTTTTACTGGAGGCAGTCCTGCCCGTATCCGCCAGGCACGGGCAATTTTCAACGCCCAATGCCAATACACAAGTTCATAAGCAGGATTGAATGTTGTTAAAGGATTAAATGTTTCCTGCGCGGGAATAAGGCCTGGACCGAGAATATATCTTTTTTGGATTGAATCATAAAAAGCATAAGAAACCATAAAGTCTGCAGTGGCAAATACCAGGTCCTTATATTTATCAATAGTAGGCTTGTTACTATCATTCCGGTAAATTAGTTCGGCAAAATAAATAAGATGAGGCTGTTGCCAGATAAGAAACGCTCCAACAGAAGACGGGCTTTCATTGCCATCATTATCTGTCATCTTTTGCCATCTGATTCCCTGATACCCCTGGCGTTTTGCAATGGCTCTACCCTTGGCAGCTGATTTTTTGTACCACGATAAGGAGTTTTCCAACAAAGGGTTTCTGCCCCACAAAGAAAAATGGATGCCATGCCACCAATGCATTTCCATATGAGGCCTGCCATACCAACTGTTATAAGTCAGCCCTGTTTCCTGCGGCGGAAAATTGCCCGCACATTGAATTTTTGTTAAATACTGCGAAAGAACAATTCTTCTTTCCAACTCAATTGCTCTCTTGTCGAGGCTACCGCTAAAGTCAACTGCCGCACCGCTTGTCCAGAATTTATTCCATTCCTGCCTGTTGTTGTCACGGGTTTCGGAAAAAGACTGAGCTATATTATTTTGCTGACGATCAAAACGAAAACTGAATTCAAATGTACCAGGCCCATCATAGCTATCTTGCGAACCGTTATAACTATCTTCCGGAATTGAATTTGTTTGTGATGAGTATAAAGGAGGTTGGAATAAAATTGATTGGAATAAAGTTGAAGCCGGTTGAGAAGCAGATAACTTATTTGAAGATGACGTAACTGAAGATGATGCAGTTGAAGATGATGTAGCTGAAGATGAAGTAGCTGAAGATGAAGTTGAGGCAACGGCGTATGGTGAGATGAGAAAATAATTGCTGTCTTTTGCTGTGACCTCAGCTTTTCCACGCCACTGCAAATTAACAAACCAGGAAACATTGTCAATTTCATGTCGAAGAGAAGTGGCATTCACTGACCTGGAATAAATAACAGATCTGTGTTTGCTGTTTGATTCCAACCTGCTCCCCACGTCTTTCCATTCACCAGTTGGATAGGGGAACCTTACCCGTATTTGTAGCCGGCCTTCATTCAATAATTCTGAAGATACTTTTACACCAACACCATCCTGTTGCTGATGACCATAAGTGATAACGTCAACCGGAACATCTTCTATGGTGAATTTTGAATGAATTTCACCAGTCCACATATTTAAAGTCTGCTCAATATTACGGATATCCTCTATGCCTGCAAGAGAACCGTTCTTTTTTAACAGTTCAAAACCAATATTTCCAATCTGCAAACGATGCGGATTTTGCCTGAACCATTCCACTGCATTTTTATTTCTTACAGGCCCATTGGTTTGTACAGAATAACTTATTGACCTGCCATTCAGATCATAATTTCGAAGCGTTTCTTCAAAACGATATCCTTCGGTATTGGGAAAACTGTGCCAACCCCATTCGCTCTGGGTACCAAGAGGTACTCCATTTTCATATACGTCGGGAAACGACTGTAAACCTGTTATATCGACCGTGAAGGCAAACTGACCGTTTCCAACAGAAAGCGATGACAAGGTATCTGCCGATCTGTTGACTATTGTATGTCTTTCAACAAGCGCTTTGCGGTCTATTCGTTGTTGCGCATTAATAATACCACATATCAGAAAGAAAATTAATGAGAGCCCGATAACTTTTTTCATTTGCAAGATAATTCCCATTTGAATTTATATCACCCAGTTTAGTTTACCCTTTTTACAGGCAAATACAGTTCAATTTACTCATACAAAATCAGTTCATAGTAATCAATTAATACAGTTCATAGTAACCCCTAACTAACAGTTTGCAGGGTCTGATATTATGGCATCAAATATCAATGAACTTCTTTAGCTTAGCATAATTAGTGAATTTTAAAACTTACAACGATGCCATCATTAAATCTTTCACCAGAACAGGTAAAAGCCTTCCATAAAGACGGCTATATCATTGTAAAGAATTTTTGCAGCAAAAAGGAAATAGACAAATTATACGGCACAGCGATCGAAGACAATGCGATGCGAAATAATGCCCTGGATCTGAATGACCAATCAGGAAAAAAAACCAGGCTCTCTTTATGGTTCACGCCGGGAAATGATGTGTTTGGCTACTTAACACGTAGCGAAAAAGTAGTTAATTCGGTTGCACAGCTACTTGATAGCGATGCACCTGTTTGTCACTTCCATTCAAAATTAATGCAGAAGGAACCAAGAGTTGGAGGTGCCTGGGAATGGCACCAGGACTATGGTTACTGGTATAAAAATCAGTTCATGTTCCCTGATCAGCTTGTAAGTGTAATGGTTGCTTTAACTCATGCTAATAAGGAAAATGGTTGTTTGCAGGTGATCAAAGGATCACACAAATTAGGAAGGGTAAACCACGGTTTCGCTGGTGAACAGGTTGGAGCCGATATGGTGATGGTGAACAACGCACTCCAGACAATGGACCTGGTTTACTCCGAACTTGAAGCAGGAGACGCTTTGTTTTTTCATAGTAATTTACTGCATCGTTCAGAAGCAAACCTATCTGAATTTCCACGCTGGTCAATTATTTCCTGCTATTCGTCCCAATCAAACCTTGCCTATAACGAAACATCAACATCGTGGAAAATTCCGGTTTCAATCGTGCCTGATAATGCTATACTCGAATGGGAAGCACAATCACTTTCAAATGCAGATTTTCTGAAAAAAGAAAATGACCCGGCGCTAAAAGAAACGGGATGGGAAACAAAGTTATGAGTGATGAGTTATGAGTGATGAGTGAAGTTATTGATTGACAAGAAAGTTTATTTTTTTATAGTCCTTTTTGTGAGATCAATATTTTGTTGCCTGAGCTCACCAAGCACCAGTTGAGCTATCAAACGTGCGCCGAGTTCGTTAAAATGTGTGTTATCAACTTTACCTTCAGGATAGTTGGGATGTTCACCGGGAGCGAGTTGCAGAAACAACAACTTCGAAATCTCCGGTCCGAATTGTTGCAGCAGATTCATGCTTTTTGAATCCAGGTCGATCAGCGGCACCTTGTTATCCGACGCGACCTTTCTTACAACATCCGAATAGATCGGATGAGATTCTTTCAGCTTTGCAGTGACAGAATCAAATGTGCGTCTTGCAACGGGGGTCAATAATACAGGTATGCCTTTTTTGCTGCGTGTCTCATCAACATATCTTTTCAGGTTTATTCCAAATTCTTCCGGTGTGGTATAACGGTCCACCTTTTCTTTTACTTCGTCATTGTGTCCAAACTGGATAAATACATAATCGCCCTCTTGAAGACTGTCAAGTACATGCTGCCAACGTTTTTCTGCAATGAAGGATTTGGTACTGCGGCCATTTACTGCCATATTCCTCACTTGTACCGTAGAATCAAAAAAATACGTAAATGGCATCCCCCACCCCGTTTCAGGATATGCTCTAATCTCTTTGTTTGCACAGGTTGAATCTCCAATCAGCCAGACACGAATTTTCTTGGGTTCAACGCTCATCAGTGGTAATGCCAAAAACAGTATATAGAATAGTTTCATATAAATGGATGCTATAAAAAAATAGCTTGCCTGGCAAGTTCAGTAATTTAAAACAATAGTCTGGTTTTAAATAAAACAGCTATCTAAATGTATAGTTATGAGTTGAGTTATGAATTCATAATTAATCATTTCATAACTAATTTCATAACTCATAACTCATAATTCATAATTCTTTTAAACTATTGTGTTCTAAGGCTTTTAACAGGATTTGCAAGCGCTGCTTTTACCGCCTGGAAGCTGATGGTTATGATGGCGATTAATATTGCAGATAAGCCAACAAAAACAAAGGTCAGCCAGCTGATTGAGATACGGTATTCAAAATCCAGCAGCCATTTATTCATAATGTACCAGCTGATCGGAGTTGCAATTGTTATTGCAATAATCACCAGCCGCACAAATTCGTTAGTGAGCATATTAGTGATGCCAAATACGCTTGCGCCAAGTACTTTCCTGATTCCTATTTCTTTTTTACGATTTCCTGCTGTATGCATGGCAAGACCAAAAAGCCCCATACAGGAGATGAAAATAGTTAAGCCGGAAAACAGGGCAGACAATGAACCAGTCTGTTGCTGGTCATTGAATTTTTTACCGAATTCCTGGTCCACAAAACGGTAGGTGAATGGATAAGCAGGATTGTATTTTCTGAAAGTTGCTTCTGCGATTTGCAGATTACGGGACATGTCATTTTTTGAATTGAACCGCATCACCGTATTATAAGTCCAGTAATTAGTACCAATCACCACCATCGGATTGACACGGCTATAAGGAGAACCGATAATAAAATCATCAAATACGCCAACGATAGTATATTTCCTGTTTGCCCATTCAATTGTTTTTCCAACCGGGTTTTTAATACCCATAGTTTTTATCGCTGTTGTATTTAATATCAGAGCAAGACTGTCACCAGGACGATTTTCCTGATCAATGTCACGCCCCTCCAGCAATCTGAGGCCCAAAGTGCTGATGAAATTGCCAGTAGTTCCAAACCTCGAAAAATTCATCCCTTCCAGTTCCGGAACCATACCGGTCCATTTCAAACCCGATGACGTAGATCCATCCACAGTTACACCCAGGCTGGTTTTACACATAGATGTAATTACGCCTTTAGTTAATAATTCCGATTTGATAACCTGGTAATTTTTGTTGATATCCCCTTCGATTGAGACCTCTGCAAGATTATTAACATTATAGCCGGTATTTCGCTGTTGTACAAATTTTATCTGGCTATAGATGATAGTGGTAGAAACGATGAGAATAATAGCAATTGAAAATTGAACAACTACCAGGATCTTTCTTGGTGTAAACCTTCGCTGGATATTTGAAAGCTCTCCCTTTAAAACCTTGATGGGACGGAAGGTGGATAAGAAAAAAGCGGGATAGCTCCCCGCAAGCATCCCGGTTAATATTATAAATGCAAATAGTGAAATCCAGAAAATCGGTTGGCCATAAGCGATAGATAAACTCCTGCCGGATAGTTTATTAAATGCAGGGAGGCATAACTCAACAATAAGAATGGCTAAAACACAGGCAACCATTGAAATCAATATGGATTCAGTAAGAAACTGACGAATCAATGATCCCTTGCCCGCACCAATTACCTTTCTAACCCCCACTTCTTTTGCGCGATTTTGACTTTGGGCAGTGCTGAGATTCATGAAATTAATACAAGCTATACCAAGTATCAGTATCCCGATAACAAGCAGCAGGTAAATTATCTCGATACGTCCACCCGCAACTTTGCCGTTTTCAAATCTTGAGTAGAGATGCCATTTCGTCAAGGGATGCAGGAAGATCTCTGTTTCTGATTCCGGTGCATACCGGAGTAGCGCAGTTTTTATTTTATTGTTGAATGCTTCAATTGAAGTGTTCGGATCCAACTGTACATAAGTATAATAGGAGTTATTATTCCAGCTGTTACCATAGTAGTTTTCTCCTTTTTCCAATGAAACGAGGTATTCAAAATCGAAGCTTGTGTTTGAAGGGAGGTTCCGGAGAATTCCGCTTACTTTATAAGGATCCTTGTTGTCTATCCTGACCATTTTATTCATGGGGTCTTCATCGCCAAAGAGCCGTGTAGCCAGGTTTTCAGTAATTACAATATTATTTACATCATCGAGAGCATGGTTTGGATCACCTTTCAGCAGCGGGAAACTAAACATTTGAAGAAACGGCTTATCAACATCATTTCCTTTGGCCTTTAAATTTTTGTCGCCATAGCTAAAAAGACGATCCATGCTCCAGTAGATGCGGGATGTATTTTTTATTTCGGCAAAATCATTTTTTAATGATTTACCTAGTGGTCCGGCGGTCACATCCCAGGCCTGTACATTGCCTGGCCCCATCGAACGGTTCCAGACCTTGTACAGCGTATTTTTATTTTCATGAAACTGATCAAAACTCTTTTCATTCCAGATCCAGGTCCCAATCAATATAAACCCGGCCATTCCGATGGCAAGCCCTAAAACGTTAATTCCTGAGTAAATTTTATTTTTTACAATCGTGCGCCAGGCAATGGTAAGGTAGTTAAATAGCATGCAGTAGCTTTTACTTTAAACATCAATGGCCAGGCCAGATTGATAACTAATTGAAAATCAATATAAACTGGAAGAGATCTTTTCTTGTACTGTCCGTAAGCGAACAGAGATTGTTCAAATTTGAAAACCAATAATAATGTACTTTTTGAACCATAAACTAATCATCCGGCTGCGCCATGAGATTTGTTACTTTTAATTGACGGTAATGATTTTAATAAATGGTTTATGAGCAAGTGTTTGCGGGTTCTGTTGGCCAATTGTTTCTTTATGCTTTTTTTGGTATTAAGAATCACAGTATTAAATGGCCAGCAAAACAAAGCCGGATCTATCGCATCCATATTCCGCAACACTGAACAAATCAGTGGAAGCAAACAATACCTTCAGAGCCCTTTCAATACTGCAGGTGACAGACTTTATATGGTGGGATACCAGGACGGCAGTTTTCCACCTATCGGCTGGCACTTAACTGGCGAGATGGGCGGCGTCTGGAGCCACCCGGTGAAATTACTGGATGGGTTCGAAGTCTGTCTGATCGAAAATGGCTCAGCTCTTCCAATAAAAGCAGATTCATTTATTAATTATCCTTTCGGAAACAGGCACCTTTATAATAAAATCGCTGGTGCGATTTCAGTTGAACGTTACCAGTTTGTGCCCGATGGAAAAAAAGCCTTATATGTTGAATATTCTTTTCAGAATAAATCGAAGCAACAGGTTGAGCTTAATTTTCAATTCAAAGTCACCACTAACCTCAGACCGGTTTGGCTCGGTGAACGAACCGGGATGAAAGATGGAAAGGATCAATCGAAATTTGATGGTCAGACAAATACATGGATAACAAAGGACGGGCTCAATAAATGGTTTGTAGTTTATGGATCAACGGTTACCGGAATTCCCCAACTTGTTCCGGTTATTGACAATACAAAACCCAATACCTCGACAACAATTACGACATATTCTTACCGGCTTGCACCAGGGGCGAGTCTGCTGTTTCCGGTAACCTTTGCAGCTTCCATGCAAAGTGAAGCTAAAGCAATCAGTTTATTGAAGGATGTGAATAAACAACATGTAAAATTGCTGGCCGAAAAAAAGAAACGAGTGCTTGATCTTGACAACAAGTCAAAAATAACACTGAGCGATAAAAAGCTTGAAACGGCATTCCGATGGATCAAGTACAACAACGACTGGCTGATCATAGACGTTCCTGGACGCGGTCGCGCTATCAGTGCCGGATTGCCTGATTATCCATGGTGGTTTGGGGGTGATATGGCTTATACATTGAAAGGGCTGATCGCTACCGGGCAAAAGGACCTTGTTTATAGTTCAATAGACCTTATACATGAAGTCTCCGCAAAAACAAATGGGAACGGGCGCATTGTTCATGAAGTATCAACCAATGGAGCTGTTTATAATAAGGGAAATGTCAATGAGACTGCACAGTTTGCATCACTGGTTTGGGAAGTATTCTGCTGGACCGGGGACCTGGCTTTTCTCGCTAAACATTTTCCTGATATTCAGAAAGGTCTCAACTGGTTGTTGAAGGACAACGATAAAAACCGCAACAACTTGCCCGACGGTTTTGGAATGATGGAGATACATGGAATGAATTCCGAGATGATCGATGTTGCTGCATATACACAAAAAGCTTTTGCGGATGCTTCCCAAATGGCTGCAATTATGGGACAAGCTAAGGTTGCCGGGGAATACCAGGCAACAGCAACCACGATAAAGGAGAAGATAAACAGGGATTTCTGGGTAGAAGATTTTGGATCTTTTGCAGATTTTATAGGTACAAAGGCACAGGCATTACAACTTGTCAACGATGCGATAGTAAGGGCAGACACATTGAACAAACCCTGGGCAGTAGCGGAACTGAAAGCCACCAGGCAAAAAGTTTCATCCTACCCATCTAATACCAGGAAGGGTTTTGTGATGCATCATAACTGGGTAGTGAACACACCGATGGAAATGGGGATAGCCGATTCTGCAAAGGCGATTATTGCTCTTGAAACAGCAAAAAAATTTACAAATCCGTTTGGTATGTTTGTTACAGGCATAGATCGTGATGAATCGGCAGGGACCGATACAGGATCATTTGCTGCACTTGCTAATAAAAGAACATTTACTTATACAGGGGCTGTTATGACGCTGCCAACAGGCGTACAAATTGTATCAGAGAACAATTATGGACGGCCCGATGAAGCTTATGCGTTGATGTTGAAAATGCTTGGCACTTTCAGTTATGCTTTACCGGGTTCGATTTATGAAGTATCTCCTGACTTTGGAATGATGACCCAGGCCTGGAATCTTTATGCCTTCGGCGAACCCCTTATCAAACAATTTTTTGGTATAAAACCGATGGCAATAAAAAAGGAGATTCAACTTTTTCCTTTGATACCACTTGCGTTGAAACAAGGTAAAATTGAAAATGTTGAAACAGGAAATAACATAATTTCGGTTGCATTTAACCGTGAGCCTGATGGCCTCAGTTTCAAAATAACCCAGGCCCTGGGAGAATGGACTATTTTCTTTTCGCAGCCAAAAGGAAAATTCAGTAAATGGATCATAAATAATAAAGCAGTGAACCCCGAATTAAAGGATAACAGGGACCAGGTGATTCTGAAAGGAACATCGTTTCAGGTTGAACTTAAGAATTAAAGTTTTCGCCGGCATCAAATACTACTTTTTACGAAACGTTGCCGGCATCAGACCATCAGTTTGATAATGGCTTGGACTACCGGTTCCATCCCAGGCTTCAATTAAAATATCTGAAGAAAGATCACCGCTTTTTAGTTCGGAGCCACCCCTGATTACAAGAATACCTGGTTCAGCAAAAGCAAGATTGATAGGCTTGTTGTCGAATCCTTCAAAGGATACATCAAGGGTTTTTGGCGTATCTAAGCTTGTATTATTACAATTCGATCTTTGTACACGCACTCCCGTAAATACATCAACGACCCGGAATTCCATTTTAATTTCAATTCCGCCCTGTATATCTTTTACAAAACAACGCAGCCGGGTGTCAGGTGAGCCGGCAATAGTGTTCAGCAATAATGTGCCACTGGTAGCCGGTAATGCTAAGCTTGTCGTTGTAGGACAACTACCCGGAGTCGTAACTGATGCTGCACCTCCTAATGTATAATCAGCTCTTGTACCAAAGGCGCCAATCTGATCGGCAACCAGAAGGGGCTTAATGTTTGAGGGACATGGTGCACCAAATCCCCGGTAAACGATCTTGAATTCAACCGTCTCTTTCAATGGATTCGAACTCCTTGAGTTGGTTTTTCCTCCCTGGAAACGTTCGTAATTGAAATTGCCGGTATATTTCCGCAATACTGATCTCGCAACAGATTTATTATTTGCAGAAATTTCTATGGCTCCCGAAATCTCACGATCTATTTTACAGCGGATGAAGCCAGGTGTCCAGAGGTCAGCTTCAACAGATGTTCCGTTGATCTTCACTGATCGCCCTGAAGTGCCGGGATCAGTTCCAAAAGACCCATACATATATAACATACAACTTCCTTTGTTGAGCGGGCTTTTATAATCTTCATCTACCTGCAGATAAGCGATACCATGACCTGCCAATACAGTTATGTTTGACACCAGCATGAATTGCCCTTTACGGTGCATATTAATGGTTGCAGTCACCACCTCCGGATTTGTATCCGGCTCTTCGTCGGGTGCAGTATAAAAAGCTTGTGAAGCTCTTGATATAAGAATTCCATTCCCCGTATACGTCCATTTCTTAATCTCATCTGCACGAAGTTCACGGGGATTACGCAGGATCTTCACAGACGGCTGACCGGCAGGAACATCGTCCGGATCAATATATGGAAAACGTGTACTTATTTTCAGTTCAACAGCTCCACCCAATTCTACTGTGGCTTCCTCCGGTGTCAGGTTGAGGCTTTTAAAATATCCCCAATCGCTGAAATGGGTAGTGGATACCGATATTTTGCGATTGGTTTTATCAACAGTGGAATTAGTAATTGCGAGCCAGCTTCCATCTGCCTCCTGGTTAGCTATGTCTAAAAATTCAGGCAATGTAGTGGCCAGGTCTTCTTTTTTATAATTAAAAACGATCGTTACAGCTTTCTTAAATTGTTCACCATGGGGAAAAAGTCTGTATGCATCGCCAACACCGCCTGGAAGCTCATTTGTTATCGGCTGGATGCTGAAATCTTTAGCGATATCCAGCGCACCGACAGGAATGATCACCTGGATTCTTCCATCAGTACTACTTAACTGACCACCTTTAGCATCAATTGTTTTACGCGTAACAGCACCGACAGGTGATCCTACAGGAGTTGCCGCATTTTCATCAACCGGAGGTATTGTATTTTCATCGACTGGCGGAGTATTAACGACATCATTAGTCTTACTGCAGGAATTAAATATTAACGAGCAGAGTATGATCATGCACGTTAGACAAAGCTTATTAATCATGATAAGGGTTTAAATTTGTTAACCGAAGCTATGACCCGTAATCATGATAATAACAGGCAACCCGTACAGAACGTTTTTCCTGTCAGATGAATTGGGATGTTTTCGTTTGAGTTGAACTCACAGTGACCTGTGAAACGAAATGCACATGTTAAAATACCATAAAACATAATTATTAAATGTTGATGGCTAAACGCTTAGACTTAACAATTTGTTCTTCTCAATCGTAGTTCAAGTCTGCTTAATGTTAATACATTGCGAAAGTTTTCCGGGAAACATTGCTTAACTCAAATCTAATCTAAAACATAAGTTACTGTTATGAACCGAACATCCCTCTTAAAAAGGAATGCAAGATTTCTATGCCTAATCCTAACGATGGCAATAAACCTGATGCAATCTGAACCAGCTTTTGCCAAAGACGATGACGCGCCTGCTTATTATATTGCTGAAGGCATTGTTGAAGGGATCGTTCAAGATGAAAACGGACTACCTGTTGCTGGCGCCAACGTTGTAGTTGAAGGTGCCAATAAGTTCTCTATTACAGATACCGCGGGAAAATTCACTATTTCCATAGAACCAGGAAACTATGTCCTGGCAATTAGTCACATTAATTACACTTCATTGAAACAAGCGGTGAAGGTAAAGTCTGGCAAAGAGGAAACAATTGTTGTGATGCTTAGCTCCTCCAACACAAACATGAATGAAGTGGTTGTTGTTGGATATGGTACCCAGAAAAAATTGAATCTTACAGGCGCGGTTTCACAGGTAACGGCGGAAGTACTGGAAAACCGGCCTGCCCCGAACCTGACCAGGATGTTACAGGGTGCACTTCCGAATCTTAACCTTAAAATGGTAGATGGAAGTCCCACACGTGGCGCCACTTACAATATTCGCGGAATCACTTCAATAGGAAGTGGCGGTAGTGCACTGGTATTAATCGATGGTATTGAAGGCGATCCAAACCTGGTTAATCCAAACGATGTTGAAAGCGTTTCTGTTTTGAAAGATGCTTCTTCAGCCGCAGTTTATGGATCCCGGGCCGCATTCGGCGTTGTTCTGATAACAACAAAGAGTGCAAAAAAAGGCAAGATACGTGTCGATTATAGCGGCAGCTATTCAATAAACCAGCGCACCGTTGTACCAAAGCTGGTCACTAACGGTTATGAATGGGGCAAAAATTTTGATGAAGCATTTAATGCCTGGTACGATTATAATTCGCATCCGATCTCTGTTAATAATATATACCCTTTTTCGCTGGAATACCTGGATGCCCTGAAAGCCCACAATGAAGATCCATCCCTACCCCAGGTAGAATACAACGCTGCAAAAGGAAGATATGAATACTTCGGCAACACCAACTGGGATGCGCTGGTGCACGCGAAAAACATTCCTTCAATGGAACAATCGCTAAGTATTTCAGGCGGAACAGACAAAGTGAATTACTATGTCTCCGGACGATATTATTTTCAGGATGGTATATTCAATGACAATCCAGACAGGTTTAATAAATACAATATCCGCGCTAAAGGAGATATTAAAATCACCTCCTGGTTAACTTTTCAAAACAATCTTGATATTACCAATTACACCTATAAATATCCAATGCTTGCCGATGGCGACGGCAACGTCTGGAGGAACTTTGAACACCAGGGCTATCCAATGGCCGTTGTAAACAACCCGGATGGAACCTATACTCATTCTGCCGCTTATATTGGCCTCGCATCTTATAAGGAGGGCTATAATGAATCAAACAAACAAAACACCTATCTCAGGAACACATTCAGCTTAACCGCAAAACCTATTCAAAATCTACTGACACTAAAAGCTGATTTCACCTATGCAAGACAGTTTGAAAGTGAAACAAGGGTGAATGATTTTATTAACTTCAGTAACGCCCCCGATCTCACGGCAAGATTTGGCCGCAGCCTTCTTCGTGAGCTTACATATAATGAAAAATACATCAGTTCCAACTTTACGGCGGATGCTACAAAAGATTTTGGAAAGCACAATGTAAAAGCGTTGATTGGAACCAATATCGAGTCTTTCACCGGACTTAATTTAGATGCACAGAGAGATGGCATTCTTATATCATCAATGCCGGATTTCAACCTGACAGATGGATTAAATTATGCCATAACCGGTGGTGGTACCGAATGGTCATATCTGGGTGCATTTTATCGTCTAAATTATGCGTTCAATGACAAGTACCTGCTTGAGTTCAATGGCCGGTATGATGGTTCTTCAAAATTCCCGGCCGATCAGCGCTATGGTTTCTTCCCTTCGGTTTCCGCAGGCTGGAGAGTTACGCAGGAAAAGTTCATGGAACCAACCCGGTCCTGGCTGGATGATTTGAAAATCCGCGCTTCATATGGTTCTCTGGGTAATGGAAACATCAATCCTTACCGGTTCCTGGAGCAAATGGGAATCAGTAAAACCAGTGTGATACTCGGTGGTGTTCAAAAAAACTATACTTCCCTGCCAGGTGTAATTCCTGACGGACTTACCTGGGAACGTTCAAACACACTTGATTTTGGAATAGATATCAGTTTGTTAAACAGGAAACTCAACGTCACATTTGACTGGTATGACCGGAAAACAACAGACATGTTTACCCTTGGTCAACCTTTGCCTGCTGTATTTGGGGCAGCTGTTCCATCCGGCAATTTTGCTGATCTTACCACAAAAGGCTGGGAACTTACTTTAAGTTACAGAGACAATTTCAAGTTCCTCGGCAAGCCACTTGAATATAGCTTTTCGGGGTCACTCTGGGACAGTAAATCTGTTATAACCAAATTCAATAATCCACCAAATCTGCTTTCAACTTATTATGTCGGGCAGACAGTTGGTGAAATCTGGGGTTATACTACACTCGGTTTATTTACTTCATTGGATGAAATAAATAAACATGCCAATCAGCAATTTCTTATCAATTCGAACACTAATATCTGGTTACCCGGAGACCTAAAATTCGCAGATTTGAATGGGGACAATGTAATTAATGCCGGAAAAAACACACTCACAGAACCAGGCGACAGATCAATCATAGGCAACACATCACCCCGCTATCAGTATGGCTTCAATGCTTCGGTTAATTGGAATGGCATCGGAATTTCAGCTTTCTTCCAGGGAATAGGCAAAAGAGACTGGTATTTCACTCCGGAAGCAGGATTGTTCTATGGTCCATATAACCGCCCTTATGGTTATCAGCCACAGAAAATGATGGACGATCTCTGGTCTGAAGAAAATCCAAATTCTTATTTTCCCAGATACAGGGGTTATACTGCATTAGGCGCCAACAGATCTTTGGGTGCGCCGCAAACCAGGTATCTGCAGGATGTAAGTTACCTGCGACTCAAAAGCCTGACAATTGATTACTCTTTACCTGCAAGATTATTACAGAAGATTTCACTTGTAAAGGCATCTGTTTACATCACCGGCCAAAACCTGTTTACCTTCTCAGGTTTATACAAGCATACCGACAACTTTGATCCTGAGGTAATGGAAAACCCGATTGGTGACCTGGCCAACGGCAGTGGACAGGGCTACGCATATCCCATGCTGAAATCGGTGACTGTAGGCCTGAACATCGGCTTCTGATAACCAGCAATACAACGACAAGAGTAATGAATAATAGCCGGCATTATGAAATCTCAATACAAATCAATTATATGAAACATAAGCAAACAATATTGTTACTAGTGACACTCGTCATGGTAGCAGCTACGATAACATCATGCAATAAAAACTTTTTAGAAAAGACTCCTTTTGATAAACTGGTACCATCCGAATTTTTCAATACCGAAAAGGATCTTGATTTGTATGTTAACTCATTTTACCAGCTGCAACTTCCTGCGGGACTTACCATTGTGCAGGACGATGAAATGGGCGACTATACTTCAAAAAATCAATCACCGACATTTATTGCGGGCACCTATAGTTCAATCAACGAAGGATCCTGGAACTGGACAAATCTCCGGAACATCAATTACTTTCTTGAGCAATATAATAACCCGGCTATACCTCAGGATGTAAGAAATCATTATGCTGGTATTGCCCGTTTCTTCCGGGCATACTTTTACTATGACAAGGTACAGACCTATGGAGACGTGCCATGGTATAGCACCACTCTTGCAACCGATGACTCAGCTTTGTATAAGAACAGGGATCCAAGAGCCATGGTTATGGATTCAGTATTGGCTGATCTTAATTTTGCAGCAACAAATATATATGATACGAAAGATGTGACATCAAGCACTGTCACGAGGCAGGTTGCACTTGCATTCAAGTCACGGGTATGTTTATTTGAAGGAACATTCCGAAAGTATCACACAGAATTAAAACTTACCGGCACTGCTACAAAATGGCTCACCGAAGCAGCAGATGCAGCGAAGAAAGTGATGGATGCAAAAAAATATAAATTGTACAGTACCGGTGCTCCGACAAAAGATTACCGCAATCTTTTTATAAGTGAAAACCCGGTGACAGATGAGGTAATGTGGTCACTTGTCTTCAACAATGCACTAAGAAGATGGCATGAAGTAACCTGGAAATTTAACAGCGCTACTTATGGTTCCAGGTGGGGGCTAAATAAACAGTTCATCAACACTTATCTAATGACTGATGGAAAGCGCTTTACGGATATTACAGGTTATGATACGATGGTGTTTGTAAACGAAATGAAAAACCGTGATAACCGCCTCGGTCAAACGGTCCGTTCTTTAGGCTACAAAAGAAGTGATGGCAGTGCAGCGCCACCAAATTTTGGTTACACATTTACCGGGTACCATATTCATAAGTTTAGCCTGGATGACAAACGTCTCGACGGTGTAGGCGAATCAAACAATTCCATTTCAATGCTACGCTATGCAGAAGTATTATTAAACTATGCAGAAGCAAAAGCAGAATTGAATCAAATGAACGCAGGGACCTGGACCGAAACAATAGGTGCGCTTAGAACCAGGGCAGGTATCAGTGCTACCGAACCAGCAACGGCAGATACATATCTTCAAACAGTTTATTTTCCTGATATTTCTGATAAATATTTGTTGGAAGTAAGACGTGAAAGAGGTATTGAACTGGTTTATGAAGGACTACGTTATGCTGATCTGTTGCGCTGGAAAAAAGGAAATTTATTAGAAATGCAATGGAAGGGAATCTATGTACCTTCGAAGAACCTGCCGATGGATCTTGATGGAAACGGCACGCCGGATGTTGCATTTGTTGATGTAGCGCCCGCGGTAAAAATTCCGGGAGTCATATACTATACATTGACTGGTTCAGCAAAACTTTCGGAAGGCAACAAAGGATTTGTAACCTGGAGAGATGATGAGGCAAGAAGATTTGAAGACAAAAAGTATTATCATCCGATCTCAAATGCAGATATGGTTCTGAATCCCACTTTAACGCAAAATCCCGGCTGGCAATAGTTTGAAGTATTATAATGACACATATATTCGAAGATATGTACAAATCCAAAAATGAATTCATGAGAATCAATCTTAAAGCAATCTTTCTTTCGCTCATTGTGATTTCACAAAGCGGTATATTGACTGGACAAAGTGCCTCGGCATTAAATGATAAGCGAATCATGTTGCCTAATGGTTGGTCAATAACCCCAGTCGGCAAAAACATACCCCTGGGTGATCTGCCGCTTAACCTGGTAGTAAGTAATAACAGGAAATACATGGCAGTTACCAACAATGGCCAGAGCACACATACCATTGAATTGATTGATGTAGTTAAGGGCGTCAGGATCGACAGTATTGTTATTGCTAAAGCCTGGTATGGATTAACTTTCAGTAAAAATGATCAGTTCATCTACGCATCGGGGGGCCATGACAACCAGGTAAACCGATATAAGATCATTAACAGCAAGATGAAGCTGGTTGATTCTTTTGTGCTCGGCAAGCCCTGGCCTGAGCAAATTGGCACCGCCGGGCTTGATATAGATGAGTCGGTCCACAATAAATTATTCGTTGTTACCAAAGAAGCAAAAAGCCTTTTTGTTTTTGATCTGAATACAAAAGCAATGCTCAACAAGGTTCAATTGGGTGCAGAAGGATATACCTGCAAACTTTCAACTGACAAAAAACTCCTGTATATCAGTTTGTGGGGTGATAAGAAGATACTCATCTATGATATCGCTGCACAAAAAATTTCCAGTGATATAGCTGTTGGGGATCACCCGAATGAAATGTTGCTGACAAAAAATGGGCAGTTTTTATATGTAGCAAATTCCCAGGACAACTCCGTATCAGTGATAAACACCAAAACAAAAAAAGTAGTTGAAACACTAAATGGGGCGCTGTTTCCTGCATCACCAAGTGGTTCGACCAGTAATGGCCTGGCACTGAGTGAAGATGAAAAAACCTTGTACATCGCCAATGCAGACAATAACTGCCTCGCCGTTTTTGATGTTACAGTCACTTCAAAAAGTAAATCAAAGGGTTTTATTCCTGTTGGCTGGTATCCAACGAATGTGAAAGTGATTGGCAAGAAAATTTATGTTACCAACGGAAAGGGACTTAGTTCATTTGCAAATCCACAAGGCCCGAATCCGGTAAATAGAAAGCAAGTTGTTTTGAGCCATGCAGGCGATAGTACAAAACCAGCTGCAGTGCAATACATCGGATCCTTGTTCCGTGGTACTTTGAGCATTATAGATGAGCCAACCACAAATCAACTTGCAGTTTATTCCGGGGCCGTGTACAAGAATTCACCATATTCAAAATCAAAAGAATTGCTGGCAGATGGTGAAGCCGGCAATCCAATACCCATGAAAGTTGGTGATAAATCACCGATAAAATATGTGTTTTATATTATCAAGGAAAATCGCACCTACGACCAGGTACTTAGTGATGTAAAAGGAGGGAATGGTGATACCAGCTTGTTATTGTTTGGCGAAAATGTAACTCCCAACCAGCATAAACTGGTAAAAGATTTTGTATTGCTCGACAATTTTTTTGTAGATGCTGAAGTTAGTGCCGACGGCCATAATTGGTCGATGGGTGCTTATGCAAATGACTATGTCGAAAAAAACTGGCCAGCATCTTATGGTGCTAAGGGGGGCACTCATGGAACTTCAGCGACTTTGAAGATAGGTAATAACAAAGACGGTTTTATCTGGGATCTCTGTGCCAGGCACAATGTAACCTACAGGTCTTATGGAGAGTTTGTTGCTGACGATTTTGGCGAGAAACCAAGACTGGAAGTATTAAAAGGGCATGCTGCGGTTTTCACACCTTATGGTTTGAAAGTAAGAGATACAATAACGGTAAATCAATGGAAAAAAGATTTTGATTCATTGGTCGCAAAAAATGCTTTACCACAATTTTCTTCGATCCGACTGGGTAATGATCATACCGAAGGTATGCGCGCAGGCAGACCCACCCCCTTTGCACATGTGGCAGACAATGATCTTGCAGTCGGTATGTTGATTGACCATTTAAGCAAAAGCCCCGTTTGGAACGAATCGGTAGTATTTATCCTTGAGGATGACGCACAGAATGGCCCTGATCATGTGGATGCGCATAGAAGCCCGGCATATGTTGTAGGTCCGCATGTAAAGAGAAGTTACGTAGATCATACGATGTATACCACATCCGGGATGTTAAGAACCATGGAACTTATTCTTGGTTTACCACCGATGACTCAGTATGATGCTGCTGCAATGCCTATGTGGAATTGTTTTACCAGCCAGCCAACACTGACCCCGTTTACGCATCTGCCGGCTAATATTGATTTGAATGCAATTAACCCAGCAGCTTCCCAGGGCAATGCAATGGCGAAACTATCAGAAAAATATGATTGGTCGGAAGAAGACAAGGTGCCGGACCTCATTCTGAATGAAATATTATGGCAGGGGATCAAAGGTCAGCCAGCACCATCGCCTGTGCGTGGAGCATTTTTAAAGAGAAATCATAAAGAGGACAGGTAAGAGAAATTTTATGTTGTAATGAACAAATTCATAAAACATGAATTTTGATTAACAATAACCTTCAACAAAAATTAACAATCGATGAAACCATTATTAATTGCCTTGTCCTTCACCTTAGGCCTCAGTCACAAAAATTCCACCCTTTAGGCACAACTTCAAAATCGGCTTTCCCGGAAGATAGGATCGAAGTATTTTTCAATAAGTCAACTGGCTTTACAGAACGTCGCCTGAATTTCATAAGCTATTCTTGTCGGGAAGACAAGATTCGAATTTACCCTGTATATATTTGCAAATCAATTATTTGCAAGAAGACAATTTAACGACTCACCGAATGACTCACTGACAAAATTGGATGAAGAATTATGTCTCTTATTTATTTTTTATAAGTTAGTTGTATATCGTAACTGTTAGGATTTTCTATATGATCCCGATCATTGTAATTTATTCGGAAATAATATGAAAATTTTTGATCCAAGATAAAACATGTATTTCCTTCATCTTCTTTTGCGATATTAAAAGCCTGTTCTAGAGCAGATTTCGCTCCAACCAAAAACAGCCCGCAATTTTCAAAATTCTCATTAAAAATGTAGCTCGTTGAATCCTCTTGAATTGTAAGGTAAATCTCTCTTAACAAATCTGAATCAACAAAAGTTGTTTTTTGGCCATTAACAATTTCGTTTTTAATCTTGAAACCTAAAAAGGCTGTCTTTAAATAACTCAGGATTTCATCTGAGGCGACTAAGTCTAGACATTCAAAGTCTTCCAAAAATAAACTCCCGAGCAACTTTTTAAATTTTAGAATTTCAAATTTTCCTTTTTGTTTTCGTTTTAAATAATCTAATCTATTCATTATAAAAAGCTTTTGATTTTGGTTTTGCCATTTGAGGCTTATTATTTTTTTCTCCACTTCGATTTAGTCCATCAGGCTTGCTCGGATCCTGCTTGGTCGGTCCAGCCTCCCAATGTGGTTGCCCTTCATGACCCCTATCACTTTTTGCATCTTGTACAGTTTGTTTTTTATCTCTTGTCATAAACACCTTATCTTTTGAGTTTGTTGCTTTATCGGGTATTAACGGTTGACTTGTGGGAATCTTTTGTTCTCTCATAACTTCCCGCCGCGCTTCACGACTAGTTTTTGCTCTCTCGACAGCTTTATTGACGGAGTTGCCAATGGTCATAGCTGCTTTTTGAGCTTTTGTAATCTCTCGTGCTTTTACACCAATGACTACCGTCGCCTTAGCGCCTCCTTTGATAAAAGCTGATGCACCTGACGTGACTGCCCCAACCGCCGCCGCAGACAGTATGGACTTACCATCCACCTCTGTTAGGGACTGGGTGATTGACTTTCCTTGTATCAAGTTTGAGGCAACTTGAGTGCCGTAGTCAACTACAGCACCAACCACTGCTCCGACTACCCAGTTCCAAATTTCACCGTCAGGATCATTGATTGAAATTGGATTATCTAATGAATATTGATATGGCACCCAAGCTTCTTGATCCGCTTCCTCAGGCTTAGGATCCACTTGCATAAACCTACCAATTTGTGGATCATAATAACGTGCATTTACATCATACCACTCAAGCCCCGAACCATCGGAGAACTCTTTTGATTGCAGGTCTGAACCTGCATTAAACTTACGTTTGTTTTCTAGTTTACCGACTGCCTTCGACGATATCCCAGGCATTGTGAGTCCAAACGGATAATAATGCGTTTCCTCAAGCAACGGACTCTTGGTATGACTTACCTGTAAATTATCAAAGAACACATCCCACAAAGGGGTTTCATTACTGACGTAAATATATACAAAACCATTCTTTGCAGCAACCAAATTACTTGCAGCCAGATTATTGAGTACATCTGCCGAACCAACCAGGATGGAGCTGCTATTAGGAAGCACATTAAACTGATCATCCAGGAAGACGTAATTCAGCTTTGCCTTCGGTCTGTTTGTTGGAGTTGTATCGTTTTGAGTAAATGTGGTTAATGGACCTGCTAATGGACTTCCGGAAGGATTACTTAATGCAGCCAGCGTCCCCTTGGTTTCACCAATACTACCCACGATTCCAGTAGCTAGTGAAGTTAAAACGTTTGCGATGATATTGGCAGGCGGTTGCGCCGCACCCTGGCCTCGGTAAAACGACTTCACTGCGATGTTCAACTTGTCACCCGTCATCACTTTGAGCACAACACTGGGGCCTATCTTATTTCCACTTCCATTAAGTTTCGATAAGTAGTTGTTGGGATTGGTCGTCGTGTCTGTGGGATAACCACCAGGCACAGTCGAAGATAGAACAGCTGTACTTGTGATATTGCTAAATATCTTTTCTTCTTCCGTACGCGGAGCAAGCTCCATGGAAGCAATCGTACTATTTGTTTGCTGTTCATCGGTCAACACCATTCGCACATTGCCAAGATGATCTTTTACAAAGTAGTCGTAGTGGAAGATGGCCTGTGAAGCCGGCTTATCCACTCGTACCCTACCCTCTTCCTGGCCAAAAAATTGAAGTTTATTGTCATAATTAGGAGTTGCCGGATCAGCGGGACTAATGGACTTGGATTCATAATTAAATCCGCCCAAATAAGTTGTTGCAATATCGCGGGTTTTGTTATTATTGGACGCCAGCGGAAGTTCATGTACCCGTTTTTCAAGTTTATTACCAGCCGCATCATAAATATATGTGATGGTTCCCTTCGGGTTACCCGAATCATCTTTCACCGAGATTACACTTGGCAAATTCAAATAATTGTACTGGATGGCGCCACCGGAAGTTAAATCAACACCAGCCGTAATACCCATCTTTTTGTTCAAGTCTGTGATTAAGTTCCCGTTCTTATCATATCCATAGTCATCGCCCGTGTTCTTATCGGTGAAATCTCCAAGCTTGTGATCAGGACCGGGACTCGATTCCGATACACTTTTCAGTTTATTACTGTTTCCATTGTTGTAATATTGATAGGTAAGATTGTCAATTTCTTCACTGGCGTTAAGACCCTTCATTCCCCAATGCTTCATGTTCATGATATTGCCATTGGCATCGTAAGTATTGCCGGCCGGATTGTAATTTGTACCCCCTGAACCGCCTGCGGTTGAAGAACCATTGGTGCCGTCACCCATCACCATATCAAACCTGATCGTGGGGTTGTCTGAATAGGTATTACCAGTTCCCTGGCTAAAGTCCGCCCCAAGTATCCGGTTAGCACGATCATAGGTATAACCGTAGGCGCGTTGCTGGCCATCTCCTTTCGAACGCCACTTTGCCCCTGCAATGTTTCCGTTAGTCTGGTTCAAATCAAAGCCATGATCATAGCTCAGTTCCATCCCAAACCAGTTGTTAGTAGAGGAGCCAGTGACATAATCTTTATTAATGCCACGCAACCATCCACGGATATTGTAACTATGATTCAATGTTTCAATGGGGGTATTGGTATAGTTTGCACCATTTTTTTGCTGGCCAAGTTCCTTTTTCTTTAATTGGCCAAGCTCGTCATATTCGTTTTTGGCAATCGTTACTAAGGTGCTGTTGTTATCGTTAATCGTTTTATTAATTTCCAGCAGCCTTCCCCCAAAATCATAGACCATGTTTGTTTTAACCCGCGTTGCAGCGATTTCAGAAGTTGGGTTCTGGTGACTGAGATAGGTACTTAATACTTTTCCCGTAAAGTCATACAAATTTGTTGCGACATCTTTACCACCCTTATAGTTATCACTCTGCACCTGGATGGTGCGACCTTCTTCGTCGTAATAACTTACGGTAGTCAGCCATCCACCTGCAGAAAGATCGTTGGGGTTTTCCAGCACCCGCACCTTTGTGCCCGTTACCAAACCGGTAGTCATCTGTGAAGTTGTTGCAGGAACCGGTTCACCATGCAGGTTTGCTCCAGCGCTAAGCTTGCTATTATCAGCAGTGGAGTATGTCTTGTTTCCGACCCAGTCTCCATAGCTATCATAGTAGGTAATGGTAAGTGCAATGAAGTTGTGGTTGGGTGGTAACGGGTTATCCAGGATTTCTATATTTTCCGTGCTCCCTGTTAAGTTTGGATCAATCTCGGCTGTAAAATCAGCGCCGGATTCACTTTCAAAGCCTGACAAAAAAGTTATGGATTCTTTCGCCTTATACGGATTTTTGCCCGGTTCCCGAGTAGCATATTCCGGGTTAATTAGAGCCGTACCATTGGCTATAATACCACCGGCAGTACCTGTTCCGGTTTGTACATCTACTATTGCCTGCAACTCATTGCATTTGCCCATGTACGTTATCATACCCGTTGTAACAGGACGATTCAATCCATCATACAGCGTCGTCAACCATTTATTAGTAGACCGCTGGTTTGCATCTTGCGTAAAAACAAGTCTATCTCTTTTATCATAGACCATGTAAACCCAATCTGACCCAGGCACCTTCTTTGCGATCATGCGTTCGCGGGCGTCGTATTCATAACGGAAACACAGTTCCTTAACAACCGGCTGGCTCAGCGTCCATACACCAGAGACCATTGTTTCAACGGCCTTTGGAGGAACTACAACTCTAAGCCTATTAAGATCATCATAAATATAATAAGCGCAGCGAACCCTGCATAGCCGCTATAGTCGGATGGGATACCATTGCCGATCTGTACTTTCTTAAGGATCACCTGGCCTTCTTTGTCTTTGTATTCGACAACAGCGTGGTCATTCTCGTCCTTTGTTACATTTTTATAGAGTTGCCCGTTTCCGTAAGCTGTCCCTGCAACTGGAATATTGGTGCCATCATCATTGCTGTATGTGAGTTCAGTATTGCCGATGGTCCAAATTTTCACATCATCATTTGCGATATTAATCAGGTATTCAATTCCTGTTCCTTTATCTCTTCCGGCCCAGCTGTTACCTGGAGCCATGCTCTTGATGATCCTGTTCAATGGTGAAGCTTCATAATTAGTTTTGCTAAAAAACGTTTGTTCATTTGTCAGACCAGGATTGTATGTGCTGGACTGATAGAAGGAAGCTTGCTCACTAAATGGGCTTAGTTTGAAAGAACCATCACCATTTCCTGTAGTTTGAACATAAGGCAGATACTTATAAATTTCCCGCCCAAAGTTGTCATAAACTACAGGCGACACAACATCCTTTGCCATTGGCGAGGATTGACGCGAGACGGTTTGTAATGGTCGTCCAAGACCATCCACATACTCCGTAGTCTGCTGGGCATGTTGGTAGCCAGCACTAATAAGCGCTTCTGGTGTAGCGTATGCGCCTCGGGCCTCCCAAACGCGAACATAATTTAACACTGGCTGTGTATAAGAAGCCTGATTTGGTATAGTTACGGTAGCAGCAGGCACAGTGGAGCTAATAGGCTTATTCGCTTGCTGTGCTAATAACGATCCACCCGTTAACTGTAGAATTGTTGCGATAAGCCACAAGCCTCTTTTTTCAAACTTAAGCATGGTATAGGTTTACGGTTCGGCTCTTAAATATTTTTGTTGCTTTATGTTATCCTGATATCCCAGGATTCTATAAATGATTCGACACTAACTAAAAATTATATCCTAACCGAAATTTGATCGGTTGTTCCCGCGGCAATTGACGATAACTCAAAAAATCCCATAGCAACTGAGCTTTGGTCTTTTTGAACAGCTTTGTTTTAAGTGATACGATTTTACTGATGCCAATCAAACCACTTTGTTGCCATTGTGAGATACCATGTAAATCGCTCAACGCCTTAAAGCTGCTGCGATAATTCTGTTCGTATCCACCACTCACGTAAAAACTTCCCTTGAGCTTCCAGTCAAGAAAGCTTCATAGTCCAATTCCTTCATGGCTAATTTTCATATGTTTTATGTCTTTCCCCCATCCCATTTTATAACTTCCCCCGATACCCACGGTCCCGGCTTCGGTAAGCTTATAACCTAGTGATAATCCAACATCGGTGGTTGATGGGAAAAAAGCATTTGATCTGACCGTTTGAAGATTAGTGCCGAGTTCTAACCGCTTCAAAAGCGATTTTGTTTTCTGTTCATTTGGTTTGAAGTCCGGCAAGTCAGACCCGCCATTTGATAATTTATTTTGGAGTTTGTCCTGAATGGATCCCATTGCAGCTTCTGCGCCCTGCAATTTCTGTTGTAGTGCGGCAGTGGCTCCAGTCCCCGACAAACCGGCCTGTGACTGAATGATTTGGTTTACCTGATCGCGTGTTTGGAAACCATTAATGGCAGCTGCTCCGCTGGCTGAAGGCATAGGGAACAAGGCAGCAAACTGTGAGTTTTTCTGCATGAAGTCCTGGAACACGGGAAGCTTTTGCAATTCACCGATAACCTTCCGTTCCAGCAAATCTGGTTGTTTAAGGATAGCCTTATACTCACTGATTTGTTGAGAATAATAATATGCCTGTTTATTGTATTTAGATAGCGATTTCATTAAGCCAAATCGCTGACACTGCTCTTTTAATAAGTTTTGCCGTTGCTTTACATAATCTTTGACGTACTGCGTATAATCCAGTTTATTATCAACGCCTTTTAACTTGTCACGGGCACTTGTTATTAACTGGCTGTTTTCTTTAACCTTGCCTTTGATGTTATTATTATCTAAAAACTTTAAAGATGTAGCAAGTGTATCCAGGTGTGCATCATATTTTTTTCCCTCAATGGCCGGAAAATTACCAGTCTGCATTTTTGAAATCAATTCGTCGTATTGTCTTTCACTATCAGCAAACAATTCCCTCGCTGCAACACTGTCTTTTTTCATTAGTCGTTTCTTCAGCTTCTGTTCCTGCCGTTTTAGGCGATCAAGACTTTTCTGTGTTTCGCTAACCACTTTGGACTCCAGCTTTGTAGCTTTAGATTCTAGCTTAGCCAGGAAGCGACCCGGGAATGCGAAGATGCCAGATCCTGTTGCCTCCGGTTCCTGCGCTGCAACATCCAATGACTGCAAACTCAACAGCATGCAGCTTAAGAATGTAAACAAAAACGTCTTATATTTTAGCATCAGTAGGGTTTAGTAATAAAGAGAACACACTGCAAACAACCGACTTCGTTCATTGTTCCTGACATCAGCTGAACAATTTGCTGAACGTAATATGTACCAGGTTAATATTTATCAAAGATTCCCACGGACAAGCTCTTTTTTCAAATCGTCAATTTGCTTTTGCTGATTCTCTAAAGTTTTATTCTGATCTATCAATTTTTTATTTTGTTCAATTAAATACAATGTCAACTCTTCGATTTTTTTCAACAATATGGTTTGGTTATCTCCAACATCGATACCATTCTTCTCAACCTCCACAGCTGATGGCACTTCAGGTAAATGATGATGCTGTTTAACAAAACTTTCGACTTCTGTTAACGGTCTAAGTTTGTATTCTTCATCGAATACATAGTCTGCCCAGCCAGTAGTTAATGTGACCTTTAGCTTTTCCGCATAGATATGTCCCTTGATCGCAAGCATTGCTCCAGTGGTTGGAGAACCGGTAGGTCGTGCATTGGTACCGATTAAAACGGCACCAGTGCTTGAAATTCTCATTCTTTCTATATTATTAGTGATAACCGGGAGATCGTAGTTATCTACAGTGCCGAATGTTTTCAAGGCCGCTACTGTACTGCCACCGAAGCTCCAACTGGCACTGCTCGAGCCACCTATAGTTGATACGCTCCTATAAGAAACATTCCCATTGGCATCGGTGACAAGGATTTGATCCAGTGTGTTGTTATTTGCCAAACCCTGAAACCTCAATGTACCGTTAGTGTGAAATTTTGCAGATGGTGTTAACACACCAATACCTAAGTTCCCGTTACCGAGAAACGTTGCAGCCGGCGCGGCACTGTTTGCGCCTAAATGAAGCGGACCAGTTGTTGATTTGATGGACATATCTCCCGCAACAGTTCCTGCAAAAAAATCGTTGCTTGCGCCGATACACCGAACAGCCCCTTCTCGACTCCACCTTGAAAAAAGCCTAAATCTACTTGCGTAGATGAATTCAAGCTGTTAATTGCCAGTTTACGGGTAGGTGCTAACAAACCAATACCTAAGTTACCGTTGCCTAGAAACGTTGCGGCTGGTGCAGCACTGTTTGCTCCTAAATGTAGCGGACCTGTTGTTGACTTAATGGACATATCTCCCGCAACAGTTCCTGCAAAAAAATCATTGGTTGCACCGGCTATACCGAACAATCCCTTCTCGACTCCTCCCTGAAAAAAACCTATATCTACAAGCGTTGATGAATTCAAGCTGTTAATCGTCACTTTACGGGTCGGCGTTTTTGTCCCGATTCCAAGACGATTGCTCAACATCAATGATCCATCATAAGAATCTATATTGGTTCCATCTGTTTCGTACCCAATAAACAGGGGCTGCTGTAATACCATGAATGCCTGGCTGTTATAAGAAGGATAAGCGCGAATACCCCATTTCTCTGTTAAATACGGGCCATCGACATCTGAATAAAAACGCAGTTGATTTGTTCCTTTAATTATTGTGGTTCCGTCGAACATGCTAGTGCCCACCACGTGGAACTTTTTCTGAGCTGGTGAAATACCAACACCAACATTGCCTGTTGGTGTTGGAAATATATTGTCCTGGCCTATGGTGACAGTACCAGATGTGGCAAAAATCACTGCCATTAAAAAAGCTTTCATTTTCATAAAATAATTTGAATATGACACAAGACTGTTGACTTGCTTATTGGGTTAGGATTTATTGAATTCTAAGAATTGAAATTTTCTGTGAACTCCAACTTTTGTGATTATTATTTGAATTTTGAAGCGTTGTAGTTTATAATTTATTGGGCCACCCCATCTATAGTTATTGTCCAGCCTTTAGACTTTAAATGATTGACGGCAATATCGCTTGCATTTGTCCTAGTGGTTCCACCACTTACTATTCTGATAAGCCCATTTGTAACAGTTTGCCCAGCGCCTGTTGAAATCTGGCCCAAAAAATTATCGAGTGCTAGTGATGGAATAGGAATGAAGGGATTACCGGGACCATCCTGGTAGTTTTGCCTGCTCGCAAACCAATAGACCAGGTTTAAATGTTTAAGTGCAGACAAATCCTCTCTGTCCCAGTGTTCATCTTTGATTCTTAATTCTGTCAATTGACTGAAATAAGTGTTCCAGTCGGTCTTTAATCTGCTGATCTTGAACGTAAGGTCGCGATAGCCCGTCCTGTCTGGACCATAATGGGCGGTGTGAATCCTCTCCAAACCCCTATTGTTTGCCATGAAATCCTGGGAGTAATCTAAATTCAAAGATGGATTTTGAGAGTCCCCATTGTGAAAACTTACTACTTTGATATTGCTAATTGAGTTCCAGTTTACAATATTGGCCACCGTTTGCGCGCTCGGTTGCTGATAGCTTGAACCACCAATAATCACGGCGTTTTGTGGATAAGTACCTTTAAAGTTCCTTAAGAGCATAAGACTGGTGGCTGGCACAAAAACATTGTCAAGTGCTGGCGACTCCTCTTCGTTGTGGTAAAAAGTAAGTGTTTTTAAAGAATCATTAGCGTAATTATGGGTAAAATAATAATAAGGAGACCCGACATTGTGTTCAATAGTATTTGGAGCTAGAATAACCCCTGTATTATCAGTTTCTGATTTCCCAAGCGGCATTCCGGTTCCATCCCCAAAGTCAATGTATACTGCATTTAATCTTCTTATTCCATCAATACTTGTATATGGAAGATCAAACTGATAATATCGACACCCAGTTACTCCTTTAGGAATTGTTGCTCCAGTATTTACAGTTAAATTAAAGTACAAAGGATCAGATCCGGCCTCAAGTGTTCCGATCGCTTGATTCGCGGCGTCGTTATTCCATTTGTTTTTAAAGTCAATTTGATCTACTGCATTACCGAGCAATTTACCATTGACGTTGAAAACTCCCAGTGGATAGCCAATAGTATTGGTTCCATTGAAGGTTAACATTGCCAGCACAGTACAGTTGTCTCCACAACTACTTCCCGGTACTGGGACAGAATAACTGTATTCATACAGCTTCACTATATTTTTCTTACTATCCCGAATTGCTCTAAGTCTTGAAAAACCATCGTACTCGAAGAAAGTGATAACGTTGTTGGCATCACATTGGCTCGTCATACCTAATAATGGATCAAATGTGTATGTTGTCATTCTTGCATCAATCGGATAAGCTCTGACTTCATCAATTTCGTCGGCGATAATCGTAATAGAGGTTATATTTAAGAGGGTCCACTTATATAGTTTCCATCCGTTAAATGAGGTATTAGTGATCAACTGCCCTGCATTTCCGTTCACAACAACTGACCCCGAAGGCCGGCTCCACATAGTGACAACATAATCACCAGTTTGAAGAAATGTCTTTGTCAACGTTCCTGAAAAGCTCGCTGTGCCTGTCACCCCAGTATTGTTGTTGAGGATTGATGAACCTAAGGCGGGACTCCAGCCACCGACTTCCTCTTGCTCAAAGCTAGTATACAGAGCTACCATGTTCGATGAGCTAATCATTTCTGCTATTGGATGGGATTTATTGTAACCCCATATGTAAGATTTATAAATACCATCTTTAGTTAAGTACTTCGTAATATTCCCTTTACTGTCATATTCCTTGAATGAGATATCTGTAGCTAAGGCATTATTAAAAACAGATGAGGATACCAGGGCCGGCTGTATGGTTAGACCATTCCATTTTTGATAATCTGTTGTTACTTCCGACAGTATCTTATTGTCGGTCACATTATTCACTTTAGTGTTAACTACATAGTCAAGCATATTTTTGCTAACCATCTCATTGTAGATGTTAGGTGTGCTACCGTTCGGTGCTGCCAGGTCCTGCGGATATTTCATTTTTTTGGAAATGGATTTATTGCTACTATTGACTGTCTCAATCCTTGTGGGCATCATGTGGTTGACATTCCCATATATATAATCGGTGTTTTGAAGTATTGCCGCACCACTGACCTGGTCGTATGTATACTCTTCTTTTCTATCGAGATAGATTGGAACAATGTCCGTATAATACATATCAACGCTCATTAGCGCTGTGTAAATAGAGTTAAACCCCACCCCATTTCCATCAATGATAGTTATTTCAGGTCGAACTATGTTAATCTTACAATTTGGAATTAGGTATTGATTTACTTCACAACTGGAAGGGTTGAATTTGCAATCAGGATTGTACTTGATAGTATAGATATTTTTAGTACGCTGCACATCGACAAATGCTTGACCCATTTTTTTTTGTGCAACCTGTTCAATCAAAAACCCGGTAATTCCAAACTCACCTTCGTTGAGATATTTATAAACTGTTCTGCCGTTTTCCCCTGTAGGATCCTGCGTCTCTGTAACCTGTGAATAATTGATAGACTGATTAATTCCATTCCCAAGTACCGAAACCGACGAAGATGCTAAAACATTGTAACCGCAACCATAATGATTAACATCTCCAGGATGATCCTGTGGGTCATCCGCACTCCGGCCGGGCAGGATACTGCTGTAATAGTTGAAATAATACGGCGCTGGCAGTTTGGCCGTACTGATTTGTGGCTCAGTTAAGGAATTATAATTGTAATATTTCTGCCCTATTAGTTCGTTTGCTGTGCCGTAATTTTATATTGACGAAATTCTCAAACCTCCGAAAATAATTTTTTCATGTGTTACCGTTGCCGTAACAGATTTCAGCCAGTTAATAGTCACTGATCCTGGGTCAGTATTATTGTTACGGGAAATCCTGATTTTATATGTGTGACCAGGAGTTAATCCTGTGCTTCCGCCCAAAGATAAAACTGCAGTACCTTCTCCGGTTGGCACAGAGGCGATTAATGTTGTACCATCCAGCAATTCAGCGGTCATCTGATCATCGTAAGCGATAGGGTTCAACGTCCAGCTCCACGTAATGTTATTAGCACCAAGTGGCAAAAGAAACGAGGTTTCAGTGATAAATGTATTGGTGCCTGAGTTTACATTGAAAATTACACTCTCAGGCACATTTGTTGTTTGTTCCTCGGTAACCGTATTGAGATGAGGACCATAAGCGAAGATCGATGATCCTCCTGTAGGATAGGTTATCTTATTAAGTACAGAAGACTGCATGTAGACAGAATCGGGATCCCTATCCGCACCAGTCGTCACCCCTATGCTTGGATAAGCAGGCACCAACGAAGAATTAAGTTTTCCATTATAAAACCCCCAATGATCCTGCGAAAACGCGAATCTCCACGGCATGGAATGCTCTTCATTATAAGAAAAGGTATATGCAGGTTTGCTATCTTCCTTAACTGCAACTAGCTTCAGCCTCGTGGGAGAATTTTGGAGCATGAAATAGCTATAAGAAAGTTGCCAGGTTTTTCGTGTCACATTTTTATGACGAACTATTACCTTCTCCAACGACTTTCCTTGAGCCACGTTTTGATAGGAAAGATCAAGACGAGGAGCAGCAGAGTATTCGAACAAAACTTCAGAGTTAGTTTCTGTATTTGAAATCTTTTTCAGACGAACAGCTGCTATCGTTTCAATTCGCGTGCAACTTCTATCAGTCAGGGAATTAATACATCCTGTGCCATTGTATTCCACAAAGTATTTTACTTGAGACAAGCTTCGCTCTATGGTATAGCTATAATTTTCATATTGAAAATCTACGGTCCAATTACTTGGACTAATTATTTTTGATAAGAACCATGCTGTTCTCGGGTATATTGGGTCAAGTCTGGGACTTTCAGTGCCGACCGTGCACACAGCATCGACATTAGTAATGGATTCTTGTACGTCAAAGAAAAACCGATAACCTTTTTGATCTGTTATTATAAAGCCGTTAAAGTAAGATTGATCTACAAATTCAATTCTTATATCAGAATTATATGGAATGAGCCTTGGTTTCAAATTTCTATCTCTCACAAACTTACCAGACTGCCCCAGGAAATTGTAGTAATAAATATCTCTCTCGGTATCCATATTCTCAACAATAATCTCATGGGCCTTATGATAATCAGCATAGTTAGGGTGATTCATTGACGATCATCTGCGCGGTCGAATGAAACACCAGGGTTGAAGTTTGCCGATGGGTAAGGTGTTGCATCATTGACAAAATCCGCGGTTCCTAAAATTGCACGCGTGATAACCCCTCCCGCATTTAAATTCCACCCTAGTCCTACACTGGATGCGATCTCATCCACTCTGATACCACCAGAATGATAACTTAAATTTACTCCCACCTCAATATCACCGACCCTTAGGTTATACATGTCTATCCCGATCTGAGCAAGGCCACTAGCAAGTGAGACCGGAACATCTCCATACTTGCCGAGAGAAGCAGCCTCCGGGGAAGGTTGAACAACTTTGGGATAATCCGTTTTACCTAGTGGAGCAATCTGACCGGAAAGATTCAGAACAAACGTGAGTGTGACGATGTAAAGAAAAAATGTTTTCATAGATTATCATTGAAATAATACATGCGCTAATCACTAGGATGCGCTTTGTATTTTAACCAGTGGTTTTCGCCTCCTAAAGAGGTTGTTGTTTAAACATGACGAAAAAAATCACGTAAATGACTTCATCTTAAGCAACATTGCTAAGCGCGTGCAAGAATGTTAAAATGAATCTTAGGGCGAAGAATTTTCGATGAATGATCGAAATTGCCCGTCGAAAGACTTTTGTGCTCATTTAACAGAAAAATTTAGCTCTTGTATCTCTTGTGAGGCGAAAGAAAATATGAAGGATCCATATGGCTTTCGGAAAAGATATTATCACGATAAAGAAAAGAATGGAAAGCGAATACTAAAATTATTGTTCAAATTCACCCGAGGAGACGTCTTTGTAGTGAACAACCCAACACTCAATATCTCTTCAATTTAAGATTTTCAACTTCATCAGATCATTGACGATATCGAAAAATTAAGAAAAGTGCAAACGACTTTCTATAGCAATCGATGAATTTAGCACATACATGCAAGAAGAAGGTAAAGTCCATATACCACAATCATAAACGCACGATAAATTACTTACTCCATCGTGCAGAACTTGTTGCCCAATTGGATAATGCCCGCCTTCCTATTCCGGAAGCCAAGTATATAATTGGTTTGTGTTCATTCGATCCTCCTTTTTTGATACGTTTTGAAATGATTTGAATTCACTCTTCACCTTGTTAGTCAGTCCGCACGTTCGAATCCATTTCGAATCCTGTCAAAAAATGTCAAAAAAAATTGACGCAACATTTTGAGGATGAATAAATTATCGGTCAATCTGTGAGTACAAAGGCTATGCCTTGTTTTACTCACGGATTTACTCACAGGAGTTTTGCTATTATTGGCTATAAACTGATAGGGATAAAAGAAAAAATCCCTGTAAATAATCAATATTTACAAGGATTAATAGCTTTTGACAGCTATTCTTGTCGGGAAGAGAAGATTCGAACCTTCGTTCTAAATATCTTATTAATAATTCACTGCAAAAACACAAACTATGCGGTTCGCCGAATGACTCACTGCCCTGCCAAATTTTCTCCATGAATTTCCCATTATTACAAGAATAGAACTTTTCCCAAACAAAAAGCTAACCCTTGCATCGAAGTTTGATTTAACCCTAATTACAGCACCACAGTTGCAGCTAAACTAACACTCCTTCCTACCCCATTGATTCCAGATCCATGGGTTCTGTAATCTTGATTCAATATGTTTAGAAAAGCAAGATTGAGCTTCAATGCCCCGAACTGATAACCACCATAAAGATTAAATACATTCCAACCCGGCGTACCACCCCTTGGGATACGGTTATCCTCTTTATCACCCTGCGCAAGACGAGTCTGCTCTGCTGCAATCAGAAACTCTGCTGAACCAAACCATTTCTTATACTGATAAGTGCTTAGTAAACGGCCATTGACAGGCGGTATTCTCCTAAGCGGCTCTGACCTGGTAAGACTCTGACCTTTTGTGAGAGAAATATTTCCGCTAATGTTCCATCCGGTCATCAGTTCGTAAGCCAATTCGGCTTCAAGACCTTCTATATATGCTTCCTCAACATTTTCTTTTTTATAAACGGGATAGCCATTAATTACTTCGGTATCTGATTTAACCCTTGTAATTAAATTATTGAGATGCATATAATAACCGGATAAACTCGCTGCCCATTTACCTGCCTCCAATTTATAACCCAACTCAATGGTGCGTGATCGCTCCGGTTCAAGATCATAAGCGGGAACTTCATACCTGAAATCAACAATTCCCAGCGTGCCCATATCATCCACATTGGGGGCACGATAACCAGTGTTGAAACTTGCATAAACACTTTGCGATATTGTTATCTTATAAAGCAGCGATGCATTATAAACAAAAGAAGAGGGACTTATCTTCACATTTCCAAGAGTAGTATCATTAATATTGATCTGGAAAAAATTATATCGAACACCTGCTTCAATCAACCATTTGTTAAGATCAACATGATGTAATGAATAGATGGAATAATTGCCATATTCAGACCCATCCGGATAAAGCCTTCTTTTTTTGGCACTTGCACCGGTTTGAATATTCAAATCTTCGGTACCGCTATTTACTTTGTCATAATATAATTCTATTCCTGAATTCGCGGACCAGGATTTTGAAAATTCTGAATTGATATCGGTTGTGAACCCAATGGTATTCACTTTATCTTTTTCCATACGAAGTATGTCGGTTCCGTTTTTCCTGCTGTTTCTTCCTTCCATATGCTGCTGCCAGGAGGCAGTCATGTCAATTCTATTCAGCGATGGCTGTTTACCTTCTATACTCAGTTTTGCATAAGTCAACATCCTTCGCTGTGGATCGAATTCGTTGACGGCAAAATTTTCCAGCTGAACCTTATGATAAACCGGTACTTGTTGTTGCTGCAAAAACTGGTGTGCCAGCGTCAGCCCGATATTTGGACGAAGAACAAACCTGGTTTTGACATCAAATGAATATTCTTCATATCCCGAAGGAGATTGTTTGCCAGTTGTATCACCCCCAATTAAATCACCAAAGTTTTTATAAGTAGCACCGATTGTTGCCGCTGCACCGCCTGCACTGTAGCTTGCTTCTCCCCTTCCGGTTTTTTCCATACCACCGGTCATAAATTTTCCGACCGCTTTACCCGACCATACAGGTTTACCAGTTGAAAATTTTGGGTCAGCTGTAAATACCTGGATCACTCCACCCATAGCATCAGAACCATATTGTACCGAACCTGTTCCTTTTGCAACCTCAATCTGGTTGATGGTAAAGGGATCAATGGTGTTGAGATATTGATTCGGACCGTAGCGAAAGGTTGAATTATTCAGCCTGATGCCGTCAATCAAAATTAAAGTCTGGTTACCGGTTAGCCCCCTGATAAAAGGTGATCCCCCTCCATGATTTGTTTTTTGAACAAATACCCCGGTTGTACCGATCAATGCTTCTGGCGTAGAACGCGATTGATAGTTTTGGAGATAAGCTTTGGAAACTGATTCCGTAGAATAAGGAACCAACAGATCTCTTTGTGCCTTACGGGTTGCTGTTACAGTAACTTCATCCAATAGTTTTGAAGTGTCTTTTTGGGAAAAAGCTCCAGTTGTAAATGCCAGCGATACTAATACTGTCAGTTTGATTTTTCTCATAACGGATTTCAGTGCTTGTTTCTAAGATTAATTTTTATCAATTGCGGTCGAACATTTCAAATTCAAATGGTGTTGTTGTCTACCCGCGTCTTACTGATTACTTGTCATCCGGAGTCTTCTTTTTCTTTGGAGTACTATTTAATTTAGAAGCGGCATTTTTATTCGGGGAGTTTTTGTTTGTTTTTGCAGTCTTTTCTTTTCCGATTTCCTCATCTTCGTCACCATCCTCATCATCATCGTCGGCGACGTTGACAAAAGCACTTCGACGGGGTGCGGGCATTTCACTGTCCTCGCCTTTCACCGCTTTCCAGATTATTTCGCTAAACAGCAGATCAGGTACCCGGTCTTCTTTACTCAGATCTATATCAGCGCTAAGTCTTGCCGTGGCGTTTCTGGCAGTATTTTTATCATTCAGGTTTATGTTGGATGGCAATGATTTAAATGCAGTAAGATTTGCATCAGCCGTAAAACTTTTAAACATCGGTGTCGCAGCCGCATCATACTGGCTCATAGGAGGCAATCCCAAAATCAGTTCGATAGTCCGCAACATTGATGATGTGGAGTACATAGTAGTATCAACAAATCCGCGTTTTACAAATGGACCCGCAACATAAGCAGTGGTACGATGTGCGTCAACATGGTCTGGTCCGTTTTGAGCATCATCTTCAATAATAAAAACTGCGCACTCTTTCCAGATAGGGCTGTTTGAGAGATGTTCAACAAATAATCCGACAGCGAGGTCGTTATCAGCAACATGTGCAAAAGGCGTTGTGCTATTTAGTCGCAGACCCTCGGTGTGATCATTGCTAAATCGAAGGGTATTTAGTTGAGGTACCGCATTGATGGCGACGAGAGAATCAAAATCCCGCTTCCATAAATTAAACCTGAGTGTATCCCGGATCTTAAGATCATAACCGGGGAAATAAGTACAAAAATGATCAACCAATGCTGGGATATTTGCTTTGCCACCATCAGCAAACTCGCCATAAGTGCGATAAGTAAGGCCGGCACGTTGGGCATAATCCCAGATAAAACCTTTTTTAGGATTAGCGATTTCTGATTGTCCTTCGCCGGGATATGTTCCACCCCGGCCGCCATAGCTGGTTACCCAGTTTTTTTCAAGGTAATCGGTAGCATGTGCTGAAGTACTCCAGTTATGGCCATCGGCACTTACCTCACCATCAGCATAAAAATTATCAAGCAGTACAAACTCTTTAACAAGTTTATGCTGATTCGGAGTTATTCTTTCTCCAAACAATACAATGCTTGTATCGCCATTTCCTTCAGGCACATCTCCCAATACCTGGTCATAGGTCCTGTTTTCCTTAATTATATAAAACACATATTTGATAGGAGACTTCTCTCCCACTTTCATTGGTATGGGATTTCCTGCCTCCCCGGCGCTATTTGTCTCCCTGTCTTTTGAAAACGGACTATTGGTATAAACCGCTTTTGAATATATAGCCAGGTTCGCGTCTGTTGGTTCATCAATAATTGACATAGTTCCCTTCATTAAACCACCAATATATCCTGCCATCACGGTACCTGAGGTATCTCCCAGGTGACGGACAACATTTTGCCGGGGTTCAACCGGATTAGGGCCATCCGGGTTAGGAAAGGAAGAGAAACCCTTCCCATTGGATACAAATATTTTTGACCCGATCACCTTTATATTAGTAGGATACCATCCAACAGGTATAAATCCTTTCGATTTGGTTCGCCCTGTTACAGAAACATCAAACACTGCAAGGCTATTATTATCTGCATTAGCGACATATAATTTGCTTTCATTTGTTGAGAGTGCAAGCCCATTTGATGTAGAGCCAGCCGGAGAGTTTGGATATAAAGCAGCGTTTAAAACCTCAAGTACTTTTCGCTTCCTGATATCAATAACGGAAACACTGTTGTCATTTGCATTGGCAACATATAAAACGCTGCCCTTTTTATTCAGCAATAATTCATTGGGATTATCACCTACTGCCACCTCTCCAACCAGTTTTCTTTGCCTTGTATCATAGATCAGAACCTTGTCTCCGCCCCATGAAGAAATATAAAGCTCCTTTTTATCATTCGATAACAAACAGCCATAAGCTTGCTTGCCAAGCTCAATTGTCTGAATAACTTTTTTATCTTCAAGGTTGATAACATACAATGAATTATTTTCCTTGGTCACAACATACATGAGATTTGCAACATCGTCAATTTCCAGACCTGCGGGAGAAATTTTTACCGGCCATGGTTTTCCAAGGATTATACTGTCTTTCAACTGTAGCTTATTGCTGATGATAGCATATTTAAGTATCCGGTTATCATTGCCACCGGAAGCATACAAAAATTGCTCATTACTACTGAACTTCAGACCATACCACGATTTCGGAATTATGACTGTATGAAGAATTGTTTCTTTTTTTGGATCGATGAGTTGAATACTTTGTATGCTTTGGCCGTTGTTGGTTACGGCTATATATTTTTTTGACCTGGAAACAGCAATATTCAAAGGAAGATCACCTAACGGAATTGACCGACCAGCAGGAGAAAGGTGCCAGCCATTGGGTAGCCGGACCCTGTTTTTTGACAAGCGGCTTTCAAGTGAGTCTTTTTGCGCAGAACTCAAATAAGAACAAATCAAAAGCAGCGTTGATATGGTTATTTTTTTCATAATGAAATGGATAGTGTTTTGTTGGCAAGGTGAAATTCAGCATTCAAAAGTAATACTTTAGGATAAGATCATCCTTCTGGTACATTAACTGTGTGTTATGTTGTGAACGCCTACTTTCCCATCCATTTTTTAAACAAAGTCACCTTCTCCCTGCTTACAGTCACTTCCTTATCGTGGCCAGGCTTTAAAGACAAAATCAGGCGATGCCCAAAGTAATCATCGATTTTGTCAACACTTTCAATACTAACAAAAAATGAACGACTGATCCGGAAGAATTTATTGGGATCGAGCATATCTTCCAATTCATCCATAGTGTAATCAACAACGAATTTTTTATTATCCTGGGTTCTGAAGAAGTTTAACCTTCCATCACTATAGAAATAAGAAATATCCTCAACATCAATACTCATTAACTTTTGAGCATGCTTAACCAGGAATCTTTTCCGGTAATCTTTTAACTGCAGCTTTTGCTGAAGCTCCCTGATAAGATTTTCCACCTGTAAATTTCCTGGTAGCCTGGCTTCCCCTTCATATGCCTTTTTAACAGACCGGAACTTAGCCAGGGCCGCTGACAATTCTTCTTTTTGTACCGGTTTTAAAAGATAATCGATGCTGTTAACTTTAAATGCTTTCAATACATATTCATCATATGAGGTTGTGAAAATAACCGGTGCTTTCAATTCCACCATTTTAAAAATTTCAAAACTCTCGCCATCTGCCAGTTCAATATCCATCAGGATCAGGTCGGGTTCGAGATTTTGTTCCAGCCATTGCACGGTAGATTCAATGCTATCGCTGATGCCTACTACCGTGCAGGTTTCATCAACTTCTGAAAGTGTTTTGAGCAATTTTTTTACAGCCAGGTCTTCGTCTTCTACAATTAATATGTTCATAAAATTTTCCTTTAGTTTTTAATCAAATAATAATATCATGAAAATTTGCTCAAAATTTATTTTTATCCCATAGAATACCCCGGTCTTAGTTTCACAACGAAACAGCAGGGTTGTTTATTAATATTTTAAAAATCCACAGGAACATCCCGGTTTACTATTGAATTGTCCCAGACCAGTGGCAATACAACCATAAAATTCCGTTCACCTTCAACTACCTGGAAGCCGGGTTGCTGCATCAATTTATATTTATGCCTGATATTGTTTAATCCAATACTCGTTGATCTTTCTTTTTTGATTTTAGGTTGCAGGTTATTGTTCACCACCAGCTGGTTTCCTGATGTAGTGAAAATTTCGAGTTTTAATGGATGCTGGCGACTAGCCACATTATGCTTTACCGCATTTTCTACCAGCAACTGGAGACTAAAAGATGGTAACAGGTAATTATGGTATTTTTTATCGATCTCCAGCTGCATATGCAAAGCATCACCATGCCGGGTTTTCAGCAATTGATAATAACTGCTGATGAACTTTATTTCGTTAGCCAGGGTTGCCACTCCTCCAACATTTGTTCGCAACAGGTAACGATAAACCTTACTCAATTCGTCGAGAAAAATCTCAGCCTCCTGTTTGTTTTCAAACATCAGGGATGAAAGCGTATTGAAACAATTAAATAAAAAATGAGGATTTACCTGGCTCTTCAAATTCTCGAATTCCTGCATCACATTCATATGCTCAAGCAGTTCCTTTTCTGCAAGATTTTCTTTGTATTTATCAATACTATAAAAAACTTCACATAGAGTTATATATATAAGATTTACTGAAATACCAAGTATCAATCCAAGCCGTCTATCCTGTCTTGAATTGCGATAACCAATAATTGCGAAATAATCATAAATAAAAAAGATGATGAACAGCGAAAAAGTTACTGCCAACGCAGACAATCCCATTAAGATCAGAACCCTGGTAGCAGTCTGGTTAAGCGCGGGGAACCTGGCCTGGATTTTGTCCAGGCACCAGATCTGCAACAGCCAGGTAAGGAATCCCAAAAAACAGATAAAAGGAAATGAAAATAACCAGATTCGCCAATCCGTATACAAACGCTCATCGTAAAGTATGTAATTGAGTAACCATGCTACAAATGGCATGGCAATAATGAATCCTATCAGCCTGAGAGAAACCCGTTTTTCCATTTTCATGTTGCTAACTTTACTTTGCTATGAGTGGCAAAAGGATATTTCTTTCCGTTCCCGATTCCCTGATGGTGATCACACTGTTGTTCAGCAATAAATATTTTTTTATAAGATTGTCCAACCCCTCCTCTTCATCTGCCTTATCACTGCGTTTTTTCGCATTTATAGTATGCCTGATTAGTAATTGACCTTCTTCACAGCTAACATAGATGGATAATGGGGCAGTTCTGCTGGTTGTGTTATTATAAATAATGTTTTCAAGGATCACCTGCAGTGTCAATGGCGGTAATAAAAGTTCACCATTTGCTGCATCGGTTTCAATATGGGTTTCCACTGCATCACCAAACCTTTCCCGTATCAGGTAGAGGTAGGAATTGGCAAACTTCAATTCCTCCTTTAACTCGGTCAATTGATCGTCATCACTTCTCAACATATACCAGTGAACCCTTGTCATTTCATTCAGAAAATGTTCCGCTGCATAAACATCTTCATGGATAAGACTGGATAAACTATTAAAACAATTGAACAAAAAATGGGGCTTAACCTGTCCTTTGAGCCCTAAGAGTTTGGTTTTTTGATAAGCGTTTTTTAATTGTTCGGTTTCAATAACCGATGCTTTCCATTTGTCCCAACCCGCCGCGGCTTCGTTCACAAAAGTGAGAACGGTACTGGCAAAGCAACCGAAAAGGGTGACCCACCATTCCATGTTCCGGTTTGGTTCACAACCTGCCGGCTGAAGCCATTCATTTACCGAATACAGGCCCTGCATTACGCATATGTTCAGCAAATAAAACAATGGAAGCATAATGCCAATACGCCTGAAAAAATTCCCATCTTCGGGGTATCTTTTTTTAACGACAAAAGCTACCAGTCCAAAAGCACTGTAAACTGACGCGAAATAGAAAATACCCAAGGCACTGATCTTTGTGAAAGCAATAAGATCCTGGGCAAAACATCCTCCAAAAACCATCCCATTGATAATGACAGTATATGGAATCATTGCCCAAAGGAAAATTTTGCCCTCATGACTGCTATATCTTTTCTCCTTCATAAAATCATATTGAGCGGTTACACTTTCATTATCAGCAATACATAAGCTCCCGCTTCATCATTTTGAACATCCAGGGTTGCATTTATATTAGTTGCTCTTTTTTTCATTTCATTTATATTTTTAGACATAAGATGGGTGGATTTCAGCACTGCATTTTGAGTTGAATATATATTCAGAATGAGCGTTTTCCTGCCCCTGTCAAGCTGAACCACAGTATGTTCCGATCGCAGAATTTCCACGAGATTAGTAAGCGCCAGCTTGAATATTACCATCAGTTCGTGCCGCATGTTCATATCAAGCTTTGTATTTTTTATAGTCGGATCAATACGGACTTCAATGCTTGCCTGGTACCTGTTCCGGAACGACTCAAGATGTTCATGTATCCGGTTGATCGTTTTATTCATGTCGTCATTCAAGGGATCTATGCTCCACAACACATCCCCCATGGCAACAACCATGTTACGACTCTTTTGCTTGATATCGTAGATAAACCCTTTTGATTGCTCAGGATTTTCGTCAGCTTTAAATCCAGCGATTTCACTCAGCACATTTATATTTTGTAATGTTGTATTTACTTCCTCGTGAAGGTTGGCGGCAATGCCAGAGCGGATCTGTTGTTCGCGGTAAATGTTCTTTAGCCTTATCCTGTCTGCCCAGAATATCAGGGTGACCACTAAAAGAATCAGCATTGAATAAAACCACCAGGTTTGCCAGAAGGGAGAGAACACGCGTATTTTGAGTTCTGTAATCTCCCCCATTCTCCCATCGGCATCGCGGCAGGCGGTTTTAAAAACATAAGTGCCGGCATCCAGGTAATTAAAGGTCGCCTGTTTAGCATTTCCTGCCGATACCCAGTCTTTATCCAGGCCCTCCATGCGGTAAAAGATCTCGGTAATATTTTGAAAGGTGAGCGTGGACAGCTGGAGCGTTACTGAATGCTCATAATGCTGCAGATTTATCTGGGGCAAACTTTTAAGTGAATCATAGTTTAAAGTATTATTCATCACCGCGAAACCTGCAATCTGAACCCGGGGCGGAACATAGTCACTTACGGTGACCCGGGAAGGATCAAAAACTATCAATTCGTGATTGGTACCAACCGCAATCCGACCATCCTTTAATTTTACACTGCTCGCTACGCTGAATGAATTGGTAGGAATACCATCAAGCGCATCATACAGGCTTAGTTTTTTTTTGAAAGGATGATAACTTAAGATACCTGCAGCTGTAGTCATCCATACATATCCTGCCCTGTCTTTGACCAGGTTGGTAATATGTGGCAAAGGCAGACCAATTTTTTGACCAGGAGTGTAGTTGATGTCCTGGGTATGAACATTCAAAATTGCCAATCCATCTGCCGCGATCATAAAGAGCGAATCGTTATACCTGATAACATCTGCAGCACCGTTTATGCGCAGTGTTTTTCCTTTTGCACCAACGTCACCGTATCTCGCCACAATATTTCCATCTTCTGAATTAAGTTTATACACTCCATTTCTATCGGTACAAACCCAAACATAATTATCGTCATCAACATATATTCTACCGATGATCGCTTTAAGCCTATGTTGCAGAACAAAATTCCCTGTACCCGATTCCCATTTAACGATATTCCCACGATTTGTGCCTAACCAGATATTCCCTTTTTTATCCTGCTCGATCTGACGAATAGTGCTGTTTTCAAAAACAGCCGGATGTAGTTTCTTTGTTTTTCGCAAGGCTGCATAATAGATAAAGAGATGCCCATCCTGGATGCCTTTCCAGATATCACCATTCGAACGCTGAATCATGCACCAGGCCATACCTTCACCCAGGGGATTACTCCGGTCAGAATAGTCAGAAACCACGGGATTGAACGACTGGTCATAAGGGAATATTCCATTCCCCCAGGTACTCACCAGGAGCTTGCCATCTGCGGTTTCAAGAACGTCCGTTACATCCGAGGTGTAGGCAGAATCCCTGTCCGCCGTTCTGTTTGCCACAGATTTAAATAACTGGGCGCCCGGATTGAACCAAAACAGACCTTTATTGGTGCATACCCACATGTTTCTTTCCCGGTCTTCATAGAGGGAAAATATATAATCATATCTTATGCTGTACTCTTCAGAGGCATTGCTGAATACCGGTTCTATCTCCGTAACAGCAGCGTTTACTTTGGCAAAAATGTTTACACCCCCCATCCATAGTGAACCGTCAGAAAATTCAGTGATACCCTGCAGCTCAAAGTATCGTCCTTTCATGCCCCGGTTAACCGGAACGAACCATTCTGTTTCCTTGTTTTCCGGTGGCCAGTAACTCCTGATCTGCAACTTATTTTCGGGCCATGATGTAACCCAGAATCTGCCGGTTCGGTCTACCATTGCAAAAACAACTGTTCTTGCATATTCGAAATGGTGAATGACCGGATCCTCTTCACTATTATGTCCACGGTAAGACAACTGTTGTTTTGTCCCGTTGTATTTTAATAATCCCGCGTGTGACCCTAACCAATAATTGCGACTTGAATCCTGCCATAGATAAAGCGGCTCCCAGCCCGCAGGGACCTGGAACGGATTATTGGTTGATGAAAAAGCGCTATCTTCTTCATCATAGGTAAGATATCCGAAGCCCACATAAATGAGGATAACGTTGTCATCCTTGTCGATATATAAGGCGGTCGCTGCCTGGCCCGCATTTCCGGGCACCTGCTTTATCTTAACCGCTTTATACCTGAAAGTATTCACATCAAAATATCCCACAGATACAGTTCCTGAAAGCACCCAGAGCCGGTTTTTTTTATCCAGTTTGATTCCCCTTATCCCTCCTTGTGGTAACGAAGTTTCATTGGCCGGATCCTGGTAAAAGTTCAGGAGACGTTGTCCATCATAACGCTGCAATGTATTGTGGGATGCTATCCAAATAAAACCCTTGTCATCCTGCTGAACAGCAATAATATTATCAGCCAGCAGCCCGTCTTTAATACCGAGATAAGTAAACAAATATTTCTGCGTTTGTGCCTGCGTGTTGGAGACTAAACAGCTTAATGAAATAATTAACAGAAATATTAAACGCAAGGTTTCAGTTTTATCATCCAAATGTAATGAACCTGCGCATTACATTTCCGTTGCGGCTTGCCTGCTTTCAACAATCCATACCCGTTTTTATTCAATTCATACACACTATAGGGCTGATAACTCCTTCAACCACTGGTCAGCGAATGGCTTTGCTACATCGTAAACCTCTTTGCCCGCCCTGAAAATCATTTTCCATTCGTCATTTTTACCTTCAAATACAGGATTTACAAATACTTTCTTATTGTATTTTTCTGTAAGCGCGGCATCAAAATCAACAGTTGCAGCTGTGGCAATATATTTCTCCAGGTAGGAACGAAGCTTTAAGCGGTAGTCGGTAGGATAACTCTTTTCCCAGCTTTTCAAACTTTCTTTGTACCTGTCGTCGTTCATCTTAATTTCGGAAAGTTTACCCTGGTACAAAATCTCAATAATTTTGCTGTCTGGTTTTTCAAAGTCTTTAATGGTTTTTTCAAATTCGGCAATGGATTTGCGGGCTGCTTTCTCCATGTCCGGAAATTTTTTGATCATATCTTCCGTATTTTCAATAGCTTTTTTCATACCATCAATCTGTTCCTTACGAATATCTTCTTTTGTAGTGGATTTTGCGACCGGGGCATAAGGCTTAACAGATTCACGTTCCTTTGCATATGCCGCTTTTACTGCAGCACTGTTGAGATACGTTTTCGTATAGGTGAGAAGATCCTTTGCCAGCATGGCTTTGTTGCCGGAAGTAATATTTTTAATATTTCTTACACCCCAATAGTCAAGATATCCATTCATAAAGCTGCTCTTAATTTTGTCTGAACCTTGTTGCTGACTGATGCCAAGCTGCTTCCACAAATCGTCAGCGGTCCTGGCAGCCCGATTGTAGGATGATAATGAGATGCCGGTAACAAAAAGCATGATACAAAGACTTGTCAATTTTAAAACTGAACGGTAGTTTTTTGAGAATTGTTGTTTCATAAAAAAGTGTGTTAAATAGTGATGAGTGAGGGGTTGTTTGTTGTATGTTAAAATATCAATTAAGAACTTTGAGTTAATTTGTTAGTATTGGGATTATTGTTTTAGGAATTCGACGCGTCTGTTTGCGGCTCTGCCTTCTTTGGTTTTGTTATCACCTGAAGGTTCCGATTCTCCTTTACCATCTGTATTGATACGCGATTCATCAATGCTGAAATCTTTTACCAATGCAGTTTTTATGGCAGCGGCCCTTTTTTTAGATAATGAAAGATTATCAGCATCACTACCGTCATTGTCGGTATGTCCAACAATTAGTATACTTAGCCCCGGGTTTTTGCTGAGTATATCCCCCATTTCTTTCAGCACTCCATTGCTCTCTGGTTTTATAATGGCAGTATTTACATCAAATAAAATCCCCGTTGTCGAAAATTTACCTTCATCAAGCAACTTATGCCGGACGTCCGGAACGCCTGCTGCTACTTTAATATTCGAAATATAAAATCCGAGTTCTTCTTCCTTATAGCTTGAAGAAAAGGTCCTGAAGAACATATTATTGAACAAAGCCGCTACGGGTAAAGCGCGTGGGAGATCAAACTTCTTTTCACCATTGAACCAAACCCGCAGGCGGCTTTCCTGCACCTGGATACAAACATGGGTAGACTTACCATAAAAGTTTTCCAGGTTAGAAAGTTGTTGTGTTTCTGACTGAAAATGCTTTTTTCCTGCATCAAAGCTTTCCATATAAGTTCCGGTAGTTCCACCTGAAGCAAGGCGAACATATATCTCAGCTGACTGGATTGACCGGTATGATTTCAGGAATTCATTATCAGCCGGATCTGCATCACCACTACTTAACAGTCCGAAAGAAAAATAGGGATAAGTATAGCCGGTGTTCTTCATATCAAGCAACAGGTCAAACTCCACCGTAAAGTTTTTGGTGAATGTTTGTTTATTACCTGGCAGGTAAACAGCTGTTGGAAACAATCGCAACCAATTCCCTGGCTGCTTTTCTATATTTACTAATTCAGCCTTGCCCTGGGTATTCCAGTGTAAAGGCAACTGGCCAATTTCGTCTCCGGTAAAATCATCAGCATAAACAATTTTATCTCCGGGAACGAAATCAAATTTAGAGTAACTTGTTATTGACTTGTCGCTTATACCTGCGGTTTGGGTTGAATTATTCGTAGCAGAATTTGAGTTGTTAGTGGAGGCTGGTTTTGGAGATTTACCCTCTGCAGCATCGAGGGCCTCGTCTATTTTTTTATCTATTTTCTGATCAGCACGTTGGGCTGCTTTATTCGTTACCTTATTATTTATTTTGTTGGCAAATCCTCCAAGCTGTGCAATGGCAGGCCTTACAGATAGGTATATACATACAGAAAGCAGGATTATTTTTTTCATTTGTAATATTTATGAATGCAAAGATTTGTTAGAACAAGATCAGTTGCAATGACGAGATACATCAGTTGGGACAAATTTGGATAGAACGGGGTAAAAAGAATTATGAATTATGAATTATGAGTTATGAAAAAATTTAAATTCCGGGTAAACCCCGGAGCCGGCAGGCTAAGTCTTAAAACAACCAACAATCATTTATTATGAAGCAAAACATCCTGATCGTTTTCACCTTCATTACTACGATCTTCATCGCTGTTTCCTGCAGTAATACACAAACCGATAAACAGGCAATAACAGAGATCCCGAAAGACAGCCTGGTAAAAAGAGGAGAATATCTTGTAGAAATTATGAGTTGTAATGATTGTCATACCCCCGTGAAGATGACACCACAAGGCCCGGCGAGGGACATGGACAGGATATTGTCAGGACACCCTGCAGAAATACCGGTATTTCATTTTGATACAACTTCTACAAAAGACTGGGTGCTTTTTAGTTTGAGTGGTACTGCGATGATTGGACCCTGGGGTGCTTCGTTTGCTGCTAATCTTACTTCCGATGAAACAGGTATAGGTTCCTGGACTGAAGAACAGTTCAGGAAAGCATTGACTGAAGGCAAGTTCAAAGGGCTTGATGGTACCCGGCCATTATTGCCGCCAATGCCCTGGGAGAACTATAAAAATATCAGGGAGGAAGACATCAAGGCAATATTTGTTTACCTGAAATCGATCAAACCAATAAAAAATACGGTTCCCATGCCAATTGCACCAAGGGACCTGCCTGCAAAGTAGAAATAAAATTAACAAGACAGTCCTGGCCTGATTTACATTGACAATCTGAGGATTTATTATCTTGAAAAAATATATATAATCAGGATATGTTGAATGAAGAACAATTGCGGTCAAGGGCTGAGACTTTTATGAAGATCCACCGGAGGAAGGCATATTTGTTGTTCCAAAAAACCCTGGATAACGCTTCAGTTAAAATAAAATAAGCCAAAATTTGAAGTAATTAAATTTTGACGTAATTAAATAATAATTTAAGGTATTGATTATCGTAATCTCTCTAATAAAATGATTCGAGCTGCATTTGAAAATTTAGACATAAAAAGTGGCATAATATTTATCTTAATTTGCTTACTTCAGTCTTGCCAAAAACAAGAAAGGACTTACACGTTAACATCTCTAGTTTAACTGATTCGCGGGAAGATCCATATGCATTGGATGATGGCGAACACTTCTATTTGCGATTTAACAGTAAGTCAATCCAAAAAAAGATTTTTATATACACATTCGTCTACCAGAAAGAGGGGTCAAAGAGCGCTATTGAACTTTCACAAGTGCTGAACATATTAAAAAAAGACTTTCAAATAAATTTAGGGATTATTGGAACGTACTACTTGCAAAAGTAGATGTCAAACGATAATTTGGTATTAGCGCATGTGCATTACCGGTATCTGCTGATCTGGAAAATGGATATGGTGACGATCCGGACATTTGTGCTGAAACGATAATACTTTCTGCAAAGATTGGATTAGCAGGTGGCTCCATTGACGATGCAACCGGGAAACTGGGTGATCCAATATATCCCTTCACGGAACTCTTACCTATTCAAACGAAGCAAAACCTTATGCGGATCTAAATCAGCTACTTAGTTAATTGCATTTGATAAAACCTTCGGCTTCCAGCAAATCAGAAAAAGTTCAAAATACCCGGATTTCATTTTTTGGGTCATTATTTGCTTGAGTTCCCGAAACTTAAGTCTAATTATGAGCTTAAAAAACCAATATGGGGAAAACGGCAAAGATATTGCAGCAATATTATGTTTAATTTGGGTACAGGCGGGTTTTCTTAGAAAAATACCCGATCGTATTTACCATCAAAAAGCCATTATTCAGACTGATATTAACAGTAAAATACATACATTTGATGCCAATCCAATTGTTACTGAATTCAACCCATTAATGGTTAGCCAGGCTATCTTTGCCTGAACACTCTATCGGTCGCCTCCTCCATTATCCTGAAAAATATAAAATTGATTATCAGCTTAATTTCCCGGATTTAAGCTTAAATCGGTTGAACTGGTTGTCCATTTCTTGAAAGTGGGACGATAGCCATTGACCTTAATAAAGCAGATATTTTAGACGAAATGGATTTTCAAAAGAGATATGAGTTCGAACCTAAATTTGATCTTTTAGGTAATGGTGTATTTTCGCGCATATACAAAGCTGAAGATGTTTTACTCCAAAGAACAGTGGCGTTGAAGTTTTTTACTGCTGAAGCTTCTGCAAAATATCAAATCTTAAGCAAAATACAAAAGGCAAGCAAACTGGAGCATCAAAATCTCTGTAAGATTTATGAGGTTGAATTATTGTCTACTAAAAACATTTTAGGTGAGTCGGAAAACGTTGTAGTGGCAGTAATGGAATATCTCGAAGCGGGAAATTTCGAAAACTATATCAAAACTCATCCAAATGACATAGACAAATTGTTTGTTGATATTTTGATGGGCCTCTCCTATTTACACAAACATGGTATCGTATATGGCGATTTAAGGCCACAGAATGTTCTGATCACTATTGAAGAGGACGGGCCGGTAGCCAAGATCATCGACTTTGGAATAACTAAACTTTCAGATCCGTCAAATCCCAGATCGGCTGCTGTAATGAGCACTATCGAATATATGCCCCCTGAACATTTCAATCCTAAACGATATGGAATGGGTGGGCTGATTACTTCCAATCTTGATCTATGGAGTTTTGGTCTGATGGTTTATGAGACCGTAACAAACAACAAGTTATTCGGAAGTGTAAGTACCGGCACAAGTGAAGGTGAAGTAATGTCTAATATACTTTACAAATTTCCCCTGGCACAGTTTAACCAGTTATCACGTAAGTATAAAGAAATCGTAAACAAGTGTATCGTTAAGGATGCATCTGAACGGGTTCAGAATGCAAATGAACTGATCAGAATTTTTGAAAAATACCCGGATGTAAAAGCAACTGTTGATAAAAAGCCTGTTGATAAAAAGGCTAACACCAACGGGCATTATATAAAACACGACTCAAACAAAAAAGAAGAAATTAAACCGATACAACCTGGTTATGAATCGGTTACCAATAAAAAGGTTTCCGAAGATAAATATGCTCCCGTCAACCGCAAAATTGTTGAAGAAAAACCTATTCCGGTTAACCGGCTTGATGTGGAAGACAGATCCGGTCTGAACAAACGAATTCCGTCTGAAGAGATGCCAATGGCCGGTAACAGGATAATCAGTGAGGAAAAACCATTGCCTGATACGGCTGCTACCAGTACGAGTATCGTGTCTCCCGAAAAGCCTGTTACCATCATCCGTATTGATCCGGAAGAGAAACCTGCTTCTATCGGGCGCTTTGGAGTGGAAGACAAACATGTTACCGGGCCCAAAGATTCAAGAAATTCAAATGAAGGTGCTTATGTTATCCCACCCAGGGAGGCTCGTAATGAAACGGAACGTGGTTTAGGTCCTGGGGACATTGTGCTCAAACCACCAGTCACAAGTGATATTGATCCCCCTTTGCCTGCCAAAGAGCCAATCAGAGATCCGGAAAGGCCCAGGCCCGTTATCCGACCCCCGCTTACCCCGCTAAACCGTCCATCAAACAAAAAAATACAAATACAAAAAAGAAAACGTAGAAAAATATTGTTGTTTGTCGGCCTGGGATTGGTTTTGATTGGTGGTTTTTTCTTCCTGGAGAAGTTTATTTTTCAACCTGTAAACAAGCCGAACAAGGCATCCCAGGTTTCTGCAGCAAATACATCATTTGAAACTCCCGAAATGATACTTGTAGACGGAGGATCTTATCTCATGGGAAGCAAGGCCAGTGATGCACAGGAGAATGAAAAACCGGCTCACAATGTAGTTCTTGGATCTTTCCTGATTGGGAAATATGAGGTAACTGTAAGAGAGTATTCCCATTTTATAACCGAGACCAGGTATCAGACTACTTCGGATTCGCTGGGTTTTAGCTGGATTTATAAACAAGGTCAGTGGGTAAAAGGGGAAAACGTTAACTGGACAAATGATATCTACGGTAAACTGATCGAAGTAAAAAATATGGACGCACCTGTTATTCATATAAGTTGGATAGATGCGATGAATTATTGCAAATGGCTTTCAAACGAAACCAAACTGGCTTTCAGATTACCGACAGAAGCTGAATGGGAATTTGCAGCCAGGGGAGGAAATAATTCAAAGGAATACAGGTTCAGCGGCAGCGATACCGTTAACCTGGTAAGTTGGTATGATGAAAATTCAAAACAGAACCTTGCTAAAGTTGGGCAAAAGTTACCCAATGAACTCGGAATTTACGATATGAGCGGAAATGTTATGGAATGGTGTTATGACTATTATAACGAACAGTTTTATTCAGTTGCAAAACCTGAAAACAGTTTTGGTCCGGATAGTGGTACAGAGAAGGTTGCCAGGGGAGGCTCCTGGTTTACACCGGATCTTATGTGCCGGTCCACATTCAGGATGGCCTACCCTGAAACAACACGTGGTGGAAATATTGGGTTCAGGATTTGCAGATCGATCCAATAAGCCAGGTAAAAATTATTATAAATGGCCCGTTACCCATAAAATTACCACAGTCTTAATTACTGAAAGCTGATGACAAAATATTTTTTACTGTTGGTGTGTATCGGAAGTTTTTTCACGGCTGGCTATTCGCAGGCGGTGCCTGAAAAATTTATTCCGAAAAAAAATCCTCCAAGAGAAGTTGCCAAACCTATTCCAAATACGGTTCCCAAAGTTTCGGCAAAAACTACAAGGAATACGCAACGTCCGAAGGAAGATGCTCCAAAGCCGCAATCAGTAAAGGTTGACCAAAAACTGGAAATTATCTTTTCGGCTACAGAAGATTGTTTGCTTGAAATTGATGGTAAGTGGTTTGGTACACTGGTAAAGGATGAACCGAAAATAATACCACTTGATTTTGGCCAGCACAAATTGCTCGCGCAAAGTAAAAATACCAGGGAGCTTTATAACACAACCATTACTATTCTTGGCAATAACCAGGTAGTCAACATTCCGATGTCTGGTTTAGGTCCCGCCGTGGAAGGTTTGGAAGATAGCCTTGCATTTACTGCCGTTGCTAATGTGCAGCCAACTGTTTTTGATACTATCAAAATTGATAAGGCAGATATTTCTGAACCCGTGCCGGTTTATGTTAGCCGTAACACTATTTTACTTACAATAAGTGACCTGTCGGCCAATATGGTAGCACTTTCAGGTGGGAAATATAAAAAAGACGACCCTAAAACATCGTCAGGAAAAAAGTCGAAAGATTCTGTGATGGTTGCGCCATTTTCACTGGGCAGGTTTGAAGTGACACAGCTACAATGGCAACAGGTTATGGGCTATAACCACAGTGAGAACAAAAATTGCAGTGACTGTCCTGTTGAGAATGTAAGCTGGCACGAGATTGAGGATTTTATCCGGATCCTGAATGAGACTTCTGATGTGAAATTCCGGCTGCCAACCAATGCGGAATGGGATTATGCAGTAAGGCAGGACATTCGTGAATATATTGACAAAAGAGGTGGCCCGAAGTATGGAGACAACGTAGCCTGGAATGAGAACAATGCCCAACGCAAAACACATTCTGTTGGAACGAGGATACCACACAGGTCTGGCGCTTATGATCTCATGGGGAATGTTGCAGAATGGTGTGCCGACTGGTACGATTTGGAATACCTTAAAAGCAATAAGAACCTGGTAAATCCTTCCGGTCCGCCGACGGGAACAAGGAAAATAGTACGTGGCGGCACTTATGCCAATAAAGATTTTGTGGCATTACATGATCTTGATCCAAAAGAAAAAGAAAAATATATCGGTTTCAGATTGGTGCAGTATTAATGTTTCTTACTGCAAACGAATTCGTGTTTAAAAATTTTACGTATAGTATTAGTAAATCCATCCTGTTAAGCAACCGCGCGACTTAGATCCAAATTTTATATAGATAAACCGCATTGCCGGAGTCAGATCCGGCAAAATCCATCCTTTTATATGTTTCTTCTTCATCAAAAAATAAAAGATGATAGAATTAACATTAATCGACCCAAACTAACAAAATTTTCATGCGGGATTACATAAAGTGTTGCTTGTCTAAACTTCTTTTTACATTTCTCTTCCTTGCGGGAGTAACTTCCGGTTATACACAGGTGAGCCCCTCCAGTGATTGGACCTGGGCTGATGGCGAATCCCAGCCGAATAAGCCTGGGGTTTATGGTGCAAAAGGAATAGCAGCTGCGGGAAATAAACCCGGAGCGCGCAATGCTGCCGGAAAATGGACCGACGCAGCCGGCAATTTTTGGTTATTTGGCGGGCATGGAATTGATGGCACAGGTGCAAGTGGTTATCTCAATGATTTATGGAAATACAATCCGTTGACCGGTCTCTGGACCTGGGTTGGTGGTGAAAATACGGTCACTGAAACTAATGGAACTTTTGGAAGCATAGGCGTGCCGGGTCCTGGTAACTGGCCGGGATCAAGGGATAGCAGGACATTAAGCTGGAAGGACGAAACCGGTAATTTCTGGTTATTTGGTGGGTATAAAGTAATGGGTGGCGCCAACCAGGCGCTGAGTGATTTATGGAAATACGATCCTGGAACTTCAATGTGGACCTGGGTATCTGGCTCCCAAACTGCTAATACAGCCGCAGTTTTTGGGACTTTAGGTGTTCCGGCAGCTGCAAATACTCCCGGCGGAAAACATTCGTCGGTTGGTTGGTCTGATGGAAATGGAAACCTTTGGCTTTATGGCGGTGTTGGTCCGGGAGATGCTTCCTATCAAAATGATCTCTGGAAATTTAATTTATCATCAAAGCAATGGAGCTGGGAAGGCGGTGATCAGGATTTAAGGACTGTGCCTGTTTATAATTTAATAGCTGGAATAAATATTCCACCTGGAAATCCGGGAGGCAGATTTGGCGCTACTGCATGGACGGGTTCAAACGGTGATCTCTGGATGTATGGTGGCAATGTTGTGTTTACACCGATGGGGTCGGGACAAGTAGGCAGTGATTTATGGAAATATGATATAAGTGCAAAAACATGGACCTGGATGAGCGGGTCTAAGGTTGCCGATGCTCCTACTACATACGGCTTGTTAGGTATCGAAGCGCTAGGAAGTCATCCTGGAAACCGGAAGAATGCAAATAGCTGGGTTGTTGGCAATACCCTTTATTTATACGGTGGTTTAGACAGTGATGATGGTCGGTACAGTGATTTGTGGCGATATAATATTATTGGGGGCTTTTGGTCCTGGATAAGTGGGGATAAGGGATTTGACCAGGCGTCGGTACACGTAACGAAAGGAATATCGTCACCTTCAACCAAGCCCGGCAACAGGTCCAAAGTAACGACCTGGGTCGATAACAATGGAAATCTATGGATGTTTGGCGGGTCTGCAACGGTGGGCGGAACGGACGTCCAATTTAATGACATGATGACTTATGGGGCCTTGGATTGTACACCACCGGTTGGTACTATAACACCTGCTGCAGTGGATACTTGTTTTGGTAGTTCGGTTTTGTTACACGCCACAAAAGATTATACCTATCAATGGTATAAAGATGGATCTCCCATTGCAGGGGCTACTGATTCTCTTTATTCTGCAACAGCTTCCGGCGTTTATACTGTAATGCTTAACCCTGGTGTTGTATGTGCGGCATTGGCAGCTAACTCAGCAACTGTTACAATTAATCCGGAAGTAGCGTTTACAGCTGCGACTACGCAACCAAATTGCACAATACCGACCGGTAGTATAACGGTTACGGCTAGTGGTGGATCAGGAACTGGTTTTACATATTCGATTGATAATGGGGTTAACTGGCAATCACCGAATGTATTTACAGGCCTCGTTCCTGGTAGTTACCAGGTTATCGTGCGAGATGACAATCTCTGTCTGAGTACGATGCAGGCGATTATAGTTGCCCCTGTTCCTCCCCCGGTCACTTCAACCATAACCAGTCAAACAAATATATCTTGCGTTGGAGGTAACACAGGTGAAGTAATAGTAACAGGTGGTGGTGGAACCGGGCCATATACTTACCAGTTGGATGGTGCCGGTGCGTTTGTAAGCTCCGGAACATTTACCAACCTGGCTGTCGGACCACATACCGTTATCGTAAAAGATGCAAATGGTTGTACAAACACGGCTGACGTAACCATAACGCAAATCGCCAATACCGTTGGCGGAACAACAACCCACACCGATGTTACCTGCGCCGGACCAAATACCGGCTCAATAACAGTTACTGGTAGTGGTGGCACTGCACCATATCAATATAGTATTGGCGCCGGAGCTTATCAAACCGGAGCATCATTCCCGGGCCTCGCAGCAGGCACTTATGATGTTCATGTCCGTGATGTAAATCTTTGTATCAAGGATCTAAGCGTTGCGATTGCAGCAGCTGTAAATACTGTTGATGGAACAACCACACATACCGATGTTACCTGCACCGGACCAAATACCGGTTCAATAACAGTTACCGGTAGTGGTGGCACTGCACCATATCAATATAGTATTGGTGCGGGAACTTATCAAACAGGCACATCATTCCCGGGCCTCGCAGCAGGCACTTATGATGTTCATGTCCGTGATGTAAATCTTTGTATCAAGGATTTAAGTGTTACGATTGCAGCAGCTGTAAATACTGTTTCATCCAACATTACCAGTCAAACAAATGTATCATGCGTTGGAGGTAACACAGGTGAAGTAATAGTAACAGGTGGTGGCGGAACAGGACCTTATACTTACCAGTTGGATGGTGCCGGTGCGTTTGTAAGCTCCGGAACATTTACAAACCTGGCTGTCGGACCACATACCGTTATTGTAAGAGATGCAAATGGTTGTACAAACACAGCTAACATAACCATCACCCAGTTAGCCAATACCGTTGGCGGAACAACGACCCATACAGATGTTACCTGTGCCGGACCTAATACCGGTTCAATAACAGTTACCGGTAGTGGTGGTACTGCACCATATCAATACAGCATTGGCGCCGGGGCTTATCAAACAGGCACATCATTCCCGGGCCTCGCAGCAGGCACTTATGATGTTCATGTCCGTGATGCAAACCTTTGTATCAAGGATTTAAGTGTTACGATTGCAACAGCTGTAAATACTGTTTCATCCAACATTACCAGTCAAACAAATATATCATGCGCTGGTGGTAACACCGGTGCTGTAACTGTTGCAGGCGGTGGCGGAACAGGACCTTATACTTACCAGTTGGATGGTGCGGGTGCGTTTGTAAGCTCCGGAACATTTACCAACCTGGCTGTCGGACCACATACCGTTATTGTAAGAGATGCAAATGGTTGTACAAACACAGCTAATGTAACCATAACGCAAATCGCCAATACCGTTGGCGGAACGACGATCCATACAGATGTTACCTGTGCCGGACCAAATACCGGTTCAATAACAGTTACCGGTAGTGGTGGCACTGCACCATATCAATATAGTATTGGTGCGGGGGCTTATCAAACAGGCGCATCGTTCCCGGGACTTGCAGCAGGCACTTATGATGTTCATGTCCGTGATGTAAATCTTTGCATCAAGGATTTAAGTGTTACGATTGCAGCAGCTGTAAATACTGTTACATCCAACATTACCAGTCAAACAAATGTATCATGCGCTGGTGGTAACACCGGTGCTGTAACTGTTGCAGGCGGTGGTGGAACAGGACCTTATACTTACCAGTTGGATGGTGCGGGTGCGTTTGTAAGCTCCGGAACATTTACAAACCTGGCTGTCGGACCACATACCGTTATCGTAAAAGATGCAAATGGTTGTACAAACACGGCTAATGTAACCATAACGCAAATCGCCAATACCGTTGGCGGAACAACGACCCATACAGATGTTACCTGTGCCGGACCAAATACCGGTTCAATAACAGTTACCGGTAGTGGTGGCACTGCACCATATCAATACAGTATTGGCGCCGGAGCTTATCAAACAGGCGCATCGTTCCCGGGACTTGCAGCAGGCACTTATGATGTTCATGTCCGTGATGCAAACCTTTGTATCAAGGATCTAAGTGTTACAATTGCGGCAGCAGTAAATACAGTATCAGTTTCCCTGGTTTCCAAAACGGATGTTGCATGCGCTGGCAATACAGGTACCATCACAGTTGCGGGTGCGGGTGGAACAGGTCCATTTACTTATCAACTTGGTATAGGCGCTTTCCAGAATTCAGCATCATTCAGCAATCTTGCTGCTGGCAACTATACTATAACTGCAAAAGATGCTGCTGGTTGTACAAATACTGTAAACGTAACGATTGCACAGCTGAACAATACGGTCAGCGCGATATTCAGTGCACATACTAATCTCACCTGTGCACCTGGCAGCACCGGCTCATTCACAGTATCTGGTACTGGTGGTACCGCACCATATAATTATCGGTTTGGAACAGGCATTTATCAACCTAACGGAACATTCTCCGGGCTTGCAGCTGGCATTTATACTGTAAGCGTACGTGATGTAAACAGTTGTACAAAAGATACCAGTATAACGATAACACAATCACCAAATACAGTAACTGCAGCGGTGTTATCAAAAACTGATATTCCTTGCGTTGGTGGCACAGGTTCCGTAACAGTTGCAGGAAGCGGCGGAACAGCACCATATGAATACAGGATAGGAACCGGTTTATTCCAGCCGGGCGGTGAATTCACAGGTCTCCCTGCTGGCAGCTATACGATTAGCGTAAGAGATGCCGTTGGTTGTATAACCAATATTCCTCCTGTTATTATTGCCCAACTGGCAACTACCCTGACAGCAATTGTCGGATCTAAAACAGATATTCCTTGTACCGGTGGAACGGGTTCAGTAACTATAACTGCCGGGGGCGGTACTGCACCTTATAATTATAAAATTGGCACAGGTGCTTACCAGGCAAGTGCAACATTTACTGATCTTCCGGCAGGAAATTACCTGATAACAGTTCAGGATGCACTTGGCTGTACCCGGGATTTAAACGTTAGTATCGTCGCTTTGCCAAATACAGTCATTCCAACATTAATTGCAAGAACTGATGTACCATGTTCGGGTGGTAATCTTGGTTCACTGAGTGTAAGCGGAAGTGGTGGTACAGCACCATATCAATATAAACTTGATAATGGCTTGTATCAGCCAACCGGAGTCTTTACAGGGCTGGCAAGTGGCAGTTATACAGTTACCGTCAGAGATGTTAACGGATGCACCCGTGATATCGCAGTGACCATAGCCCAGGTAGCAAACACGGTAACGGCTGCAATAGCTTCAAAAGTTGATGTCCCTTGCGCAGGAGGTCCGGGTTCTGTAACAATTACCGGCGGCGGTGGCAATCCACCATACACATATAAACTTGGCGCGGGAGCATTTCAGAACAGTCCAACATTCAACAATCTTGTAGCAGGTGATTATATCGCAACTGTCAGAGATGCTAATGGCTGCACCAGAGATGTTACGGTTACAATCATACAGACAAACAATACTGTTACCGCTACAGTTACTTCCAACACGGAGATTCCCTGCACAGGGGGAACAGGATCTGTAACTGTTGCAGGCGGCGGTGGTACAGCTCCATACCTGTTTAGTATAGGAGGGGCACCTTACCAGGCTAGCGGTGTATTCAGCAGTCTTGCTACCGGTAGTTATACCATTAGTGTGAAAGATGCCAATGGATGTACAAAAGATATTGCTGTAATAATTGCACAGGCGACCAATACTGTTACGGCCACCCTGGTGTCAAAAACTGACGTACCATGCTCTGGTGGCAATATCGGTGCTTTAACCGTTGCCGGTGGTGGTGGTACAGCTCCTTATACATATAAAACAGGTAATGGTGCATTCCAGGCCAGCGGTATTTTCAATAATCTTGTTGTGGGTGCTCATGTAATAACAGTAAGAGATGCCAGCGGTTGCACAAAAGATTTAACTGTAAACATTGCCCAGCTCAATAATACTGTAGATGCAACAGTAGTAGCGAGAAGGGATGTGCCTTGTTCAGGTGGAAGCACTGGTTTTGTAACAGTTGCTGGAAGTGGCGGCACTCCACCATACGAATATAAATTAGGTACAGCTCAGTATAGAGCCAGTGGTGTATTTATTGGCTTGTCTGCAGGCAGCTATACAATTACTGTGAGAGATGCAGCCGGTTGTACCAAGGACCTTATTGTTACCATTGCCCAGTTAAACAATACAGTTACTGCTACCCTTGCATCTAAGACAGATATCTCCTGCTTAGGTGGCAGCACTGGTTCAATAACTATTACCGGCGGTGGTGGTACAGGTCCATACGAATACAAAATTGGTACAGGTCAATATGGCGCAAACCCGACCTTCAGTAATTTACCTGCAGGAAACTACATAGTATCAGTTCAGGATATAGAAGGTTGTTCAAGAGATCTGCCAGTAACTATAGTGCAGTTAGCCAATTCTATTGTCGCCACTATTAATTCAAAAACTGATATTCCATGCGCTGGTGGCAATGTTGGTTCTGTAACCGTTACCGGTAGTGGTGGTTCAGCACCTTATGCCTATAAGTTGGGCAGTGGACAGTTTGGAGCAGTATCTACCTTTAATAACCTTCCGGCTGGTGAACATATAATCACCGTCAGAGATGCAACAGGTTGTTCGAGAGATACAACTGTAACCATCGTGCAACTGGCAAATACTGTAACGGCCACCCTTAGTTCCAAAGTTGATATTCCATGTTCAGGCGGTACTGGTGCAATTACAGTAGCAGCCACAGGTGGAACAGCACCTTATGAATATAAGTTGGGTAGCGGCTTGTACCAGGCAAGTGGCGTGTTCACCGGCTTAGGGGCAGGCTCTTACACAGTCACGGTAAGAGATGCAGGTGGTTGTACAAAAGATATAACATCAGTCATTACGCAGATCCCCAATACAGTTACAGCTGTTCTTGGTTCCAAAACGGATATTGGATGTGCAACAGGCAATATCGGTTCTATAACTGTGACCGCTGGTGGTGGAACTGCCCCTTATGAATACAAACTCGGCAGCGGACAGTTTGTATCGTCGCCTACATTTAATAACCTGCCGGCAGGTAACCATATCATCACAGTAAGGGACGCTGTAGGCTGTACAAAAGACCTGGCCGTAACACTCACACAAATAAATAATACTGTTACCGCGACCATCGTATCAAAAACAAATATTCCCTGCACAGGTGGCAACACCGGTTCAGTAACCGTTGCAGGCGGCGGTGGTTCTGCACCATTTACATATAAACTGGGAACCGGAACTTATCAGGCCAGCGGTACATTCGACGGACTTGGAGCTGGCACTTATGTGATAACTGTAAAAAATGCCCTTGGCTGCACTAAAGATACATCTGTAGAGATTACGCAGGCGAATAATACCATTGTAGCATCTGTGGGCAGTAAAACAGATGTGCCATGTTCAGGTGGAAATGTTGGATCTGTTACTATTACAGCATCGGGCGGAACAGCTCCATTGACTTATAAAATTGGTACTGGCCAATATCAGTCATCTGCAACATTCAATAATCTTGCTGGTGGTGATTATATAGTTACTGTAAAAGACGCAGCTGGTTGTACAAGTGATGTGCCCGTAACCATTGCCCAGGCAGACAATACGGTCAAAGCTTCAGTAACCACTAAAACTGATGTGGCATGTTCCGGTGGTAATGTTGGTTCAGTAACTATTGCAGCAGCGGGTGGTACAGCACCATTTACCTATAAATTAGGTACCGGCCAATACCAATCCAGCGGAACTTTCAATGAGCTTGCTGCCGGTGAATACATTGCTACAGCGAAAGATGCAATTGGTTGTACAAATGATGTAAAGGTAATTATCGGGCAGTTGAATAATACATTAACCGCCACGATAGGAACAAAAACGGATGTTCCTTGCTCAGGCGGCAGCGGCTCTGTAACAATCACTGCTGGTGGTGGCACAGCTCCATATACTTACAAGCTTGGCAACGGCCAATATAGCTCATCTGCTACCTTCAATAATCTCCCAGGCGGTAACTATACAGTGACTGTCAAAGATGTTGCTGGTTGTACCAAAGACGTTACTGTAAATATTGCTTCTCCTGCAGGAACACCTGGAAGCATCACTCCTGCTATTGTTGATCCGATCTGTGCAGGAACAAGCCAGGTGCTGACCGCTTCGGATGGGGTATCATACCAGTGGTTCCGTAATGATACACTCATTACCGGTGCTACAGGTAAAACATATTCAGCTACAGAATCTGCAAAGTATAGCGTTACGATTAACAATGGTGCATGCAGCATAAAAGCAAGCAACACAGTTAGCCTCACGGTAAACTCTTGTGTTGAAACAGTCATATTTGTGCCAAAGGCCTTTACACCAAATAACAATAATACAAATGATAAGCTCAGCCCTAAGTTCATCAACGTGAAACAATTCAGATACTTTAAAGTGTATAACAGATGGGGACAAATGGTTTACCAGACAACTCTGCTTGGCGAAGGATGGGAAGGTACATTCAAGGGAGTCCGTCAACCAATGGAGACTTATAGCTGGATACTTGAATGCGTTGATAATAATGGAAAGACAATAAGGACAAGTGGTAAAACAGTCTTAATACGATAAACTTAAAACATGAAACATTATTTAAGTTTTCTAAGCATCGTACTATTAATTTCTGCAGGAGCAAGTGGACAATCATATCACTTCTCACAGTTCTTTAGTACACCCCTTCTTACAAACCCCGCAAATACCGGGGTGATGGAAGGGCCTTACAGGTTGGCATCTAATTTCAGGGCGCAGGGGCTTTCCGGTGGCAGCCCATACCTGACCGGGTATATATCGGCAGACATAAGCCCGTTTAAATCCAAACTTACTGACGGCCATAAGGCTGGGATAGGCCTGTACGTTATGAATGACCAGGCATTAAATGGAGCGCTTATTACAAATGCAGTGGGTTTCAGTGCAGCTTATAATGTTGGATTGGATGCGGATAAAGTGCATAGCCTGGGACTTGGCTTCCAGGGTACTTATCATCAACGTGAACTTGATTTTAATAAACTGTCTTTTGATTCTCAATTCGGAGGAACAGGTTATAACCCGGCTCTACCAATCGGTGAGAGTTTCCAATATTTCAGGAGAAACTATTTTGATCTTAACACAGGCCTTCTATATAGGGCACAAGGTGAAAACGTTTCATTTTTTGCTGGTGCTTCGGCTTATAACATTCTTAAGCATGAGGATAATGTGTTTGTTGATGAATTTAAAATGCCGACAAGATTTGTGTTGCAGGGCGGTGCCCAGTTTCACTCAGGTACAACCGGCACAATTTATACTTCGTTTACTTATATGCAACAGGCAAAGGCCAGTTCAACAACACTTGGTGTGGCTTATGGAATACAATTAAATGAAGGTGAACAAAACAATATCAGGTTTGGCGCCTGGTACCGTTTGAACGACGCCTTAATCCCCTATGTTGGCTTCCACAAAAATGGTTTCCAGGTGGGTTTTACCTATGACTACACAACTTCTTCGAAAAAAACGGGGGCTGAGGTGAGAAACGGGTATGAGCTTACCTTGATGTTTACTGCTCCCAATAAAAACGAACTTAAAGAAGCTCTACCCTGGTATTAATCTTAATTTTGATACTAAGGTGACAGAATGAGAACTGTTCAATAGAGATTGTCGCAAATCACCCCCAGTTTTGGCGTAACACAACAGGTTGTGAATTCAATAACTCACCTATTTTTGAGTTGACAAAAAACTAAAAATAAAATTATGAAACGCTCAAAACTACTCTACTGGATCTTTACCATTCTTTTCGCTGGATTTATGATATGGTCCGGCATACCTGGAATTGAGCCATCTAAACAGTCGGTAGATTTTTTGAACGGATATCTTGGTTACCCGATCTATTTTATCCAGTTTATAAGTTTGGCAAAGGTGGTAGGTGGAATAACTATATTGATTCCGGGATTTGCTAAGGCAAAGGAATGGGCTTATGCAGGCTTATTTTTCGACCTGACCGGCGCTATCTATTCTATTATAGCTGTTGCGAAAAAAGTAGATCCTGGTGTAGCATTTATTTTACTGCCGATTTTGCTTGGAGTACTTTCATATGTTTTCTGGAAAAAACTGGCGCCTAAGAATCCTGAATTAAGGCAGACAACGATGGCATAATCCGGGATCTTCATCTTGTTATGGGTCCGTCCCGGTCCGGGTCAAATATTCGCTTCTGTGTGTTGATCGACGGAGTTTCACCAGGACCGTCGCATGGCGTCGACATCAATGAACAGGGCTATGGCATGCTGAGCGATCAAAGACTTTACCAGTTGATCAGGCAAACAGGGCCAATCAATGACCGGTTGTTTACCATCGAATTTTTGGGATCCGGCGTCGAAGCATTTGCATTTACTTTCGGATAAAAAACTAATCGACCATAATCGACTCATTACTAAAAACCCATCATTCCACCCGTCACTCATAACCCAACTCACCACTCAATACTCAATCTTTCGGTTTAAGAAAAAAGATATGTGCTTTGAAAGCGAAGATTCGTCTTCCACTGTTACATTAACAAGTCTGAACTTCTCCTCGCCTTTCATCATCCGGAAACGCCAGTCCACCTGATCAATCGTTGTTGTTTTACCATTACTATACCACCATGCTGTAAATAGCTCCTCACCGGGTCTTGCCAGCCTGCCTATATAAACCTCTTTTCCATTTACCATGGATTTCCTGACACCTTTAAATGAAAAACCTTCACCTCGCCAACATATTAAAGGAGTATGTTCACCTGAAAAAAATTCCGGTATGGGTTTGATGTAAACCAGGACTTCTTTATTAAATAATTTTGTTATCCCGTCATTAAGTGCAGCAGACTCATAACCTGGAACGACAAATGAAACTTGTTCAGATGGTAAAACATGTTTCGGCTTTATGTGAATATAGATGCCAAGCGACATAATTATTAAAGAGCAAATCAACAGGCATAGTTGCTTAAAAGGATTTAGAAAATGTTGACTATTAACAGGCTCGATCTCCTTTGCGGATTTATTGATCATCCAGGAACTGAAAAAAAAGATTGGCACCATTATGTAACAAACAAAACAAAGTATTCCCACGATTTCATGCATAGGATTTTCGGGTCCGATTTTTAGTGCCACGAGTAAAATTATCCTTAACAGATTGCATACCATATTCAATATAAAGACTCCAAAGAAAAACAAGGAAATTTTGATAAATGAAAGTCGCCTCTCCTGCCTCCTGTATCGAAAGGATATGGCAAAAACAGCCATTAGCATGGAAGTTGAAAGCATATTCAAACCCATGCATGCTTCATCAACAGAAAAAGCAGAACCATTCAGCACCATCATGTTTCCTTCTACGGCCAAGTTAAGTCCGGCGGTTGAAAGAATGTTTCCGGCAAGCGAACTTAACCCAAGACGGATCGGAAAACCCATAATTGCTATAACCTGGTGGAAAAAAGGTGACATAAACAGGAAGAGGAATAAGATTATCCTATCACATCTTCCTATATACAGCTCAGTCAAAACCAGTAAATAGAATGTCAGCGCAAAAAAATAAAATATTTTCACCTGGTACTTATAGGCAACAGCACAGAATAACAACATTGCTATAAAATAAATAAGGTTAAATCTTTTTGCGCCGCTGCAAAACAATGAAACCGGAACCAATACAAGTCCCATAACAATATTTGTTGAGGATAGATATGATAAAGGAAATGCAAAAGCAGCACCGGTTAATAAAAGAACAATACAAAAAAGAAAATGAAAATTTATCCTTACTATCCCGAACTTCAGTTCCCGGGTTGCAAAGCTTAAAACGTTGATTTGCGGCATAGATTTTTTTTTGAGTAAAAACTGACCTTATTGCAATCATCAGTTTCTGAATTTCAGATAAAAGGCAAATGCGACGAACATAATTATAAGTACCCATTCATGAGGTTCAGGCACTGAACCGGATGATTGCCTGGCGGCATTATTCAAACTATTGCCTTTATCTGCTATACCAAATCGCTTGTAGTCTTCCTGTGTTTCCAGTACGATCAAACTTGAAACCGGCGAGACGATATATGCAGTTGCGGCTTCATCAACCAGGGCTTCATTGACATAATCATCATTGAAATACCCGCTGCTTACTTTCCTCATAATATCATTATAAGCAAACAAACGGGCCAGATGATCGGGTGCATTGCCTGGTACAAGGCTGGTCGAATCCGTCGTCCGGGTTATTATCATCCCGGCTTCATGTAATGCAACAACATTATCCGTTTCCACAGATCCGGGATAGACCTTTGTTTCAAGAATCTTTTTTAAGGCTGCAATATCACCTTCGCAAAACTCCAATCCACGCAATTCAGTTAGTGAAGCAGTATAGGTAGATTTGACTCCATTAATATTGAAGACCTTAACCTTTTTTCCCGAGGCAAAAAATGTACTTACGCCTTTCGCGAATTTACTTTCTTTAATATCGCTCAGGTGTGGTGATAACCGATTTCCCTTGGTCACTACCAGCGACTGTTCGATATCAGTGAGTTTATGATAAGGAAATAATGAAAAGTTGCGTTCCCTCATTGCCGCCGTTAATTTTGACCAGTTTGAATCAGTCAATTTGATAAGCTCTTCATCCAGGGAAACATAAACCTCGTGATTCAAAACCAGTGTTCGCAACTCCCTCAATTCATTTTTATGCCAACTGTTATTGATATCCAGGAATAAGCTGTTTATTTCGACGGTATTCTTACGAGGCTGCAAATCGGCTAATGAATATGAATAGCCATTATTAGTAAACCGGTTTGATTTCAGGACGGTGACAGGATAAGAAAATGTAAAATCCGGATCGTATTTATTTTCTGTTATATAATCACCTTTCGCAGTTTTTTCAAAATTACCTGATTCATCAAATTGCGGCTTCCCACCAATGAAGCGGATGCGCCTGGTTTCGGTTGCATTGGAAGGATCAGGTCCATCAAACAGGATGTTTTTATAAATAACCTGTCCATCCTTAACCTGGAGCGGCGATGTGATGCCAATTTTAAACTTCCTTTCTTCTTTATCCGTACATGGAAAAACCCTGACGGTGACCGTGTTGCCCTCCTGCCAGTGAACTACAGACGGATCCCGGCGTTCCACGCCCACGATTGTTTTATAAGCTTTATCTGCTTTTTGTTTTGAAGTGAGTATGGCCTTTTCTTCCCTTCCATTGATCCAAAGAGAAAGCGAAGTTACTACTGATCCTGGAGGTAAATAGAATGTATAGATACCTTCTTCAGTATTGCCCCACCAACTGCCTCTGAGGCTATTGTTCCTGATGTTCAGGTATTGCTCAGTATATGCAAGCCGCAAATCTGTATAGATGTCAATATCCGAAATGATATAGGAGGTGGTAAGATTGTCTCCGGACCAAAGCCTTTCATTTGCCTGGTGACGGCCATTGGTAATAGATTTTAAAATCTTCACTCTTTCATCATCCGGCAACGAGCTTTTTGACTTGAGACTCGCGATGTAAACAAGTGGATCATGCTTTTTTATTTCATCCCAGGAAACATTTTGTGGCATGAACCACCATTCGTCAAAATCATATTTTGCAGTGGTATATACAAGATCTGTTTTTAATATCCGCTCAGATATCCAGTCGTTTTCGAGCGATTCAGCAACATTCACCCAAACCGGAAGCTCAGTTTCATTGTACATAGCTGATTGATTGCTTATCTTTTCCATTTCAGAGATTCTCGAGTTCCATTCCACCATGAAAGAAATAGCAAGTAAAACAGGAAACAGGAAGCCGGCCATAATTGAATAGTTATTAATGCGATGTTTACGAAAATGGACAAACAAAAAAATGGATGCAATCAACAATGCCAGGGGTACGAAAATATGGCCGCCTATACCCAGGGCAATCATTCCAATTGCGCCGACCGGGTAATAGTTAGCGACATACAGCGCGAGGTATAGATATAGTGCCACTGCGCTCCCCAACAGGAAATGCTGAATATTGTTAACCCATAGTGGTAGCCGGTCGGCATATTCATAGCTCAACAAGGCTGCTGAAGTGAGTAAGATGTAAACACGAAGCCAGTTAACAGAGTTTTCGAACACCGTAATCTCCCTGTTCAATGCAAATGCTGATATCAGGAATAGGTTCAGCAGTATCATGGTTTTATTGATGTTCTCTTTTTTCCAGCTTCTTCTTATCCCGTAAGACCTGTTGAACATGAGAACAAACATATACACCATTGAAATGATATAATGCACGAAAAACAACATGAATAGATTTTCCTTTACCCGGAAGTATTCGCAAATTCCAAATAACAGTAATGAAACAAAAAGAAACAGGTATCCCAATTTTGCAAGCTCAGATACCGGCTCCGGGTTGATCTTTAATGTTTGATGTATTTTACTTTTTAACGGCTCGATGTTAGTTATTGTCTCCATGGTGTGTCAAATATTTAATTATTATAAAGTGCTTTGAACTGCAAAGTGCAAATGCATATGTTTAGATTTCTATTGCTTGATTTTTGCCATATCAACTGTTTAAATAAAGTTATTAATTGACTATGCCGAAGCCATTTACCCCTGTAAGTTGTTCACACATGATCATTTGAGACTTAATTTGAGATTGAAATGCTGCTTATACCGCTTTTTGTGCAGAATCGGGGTTGACTGACCAATTTATTATTCCATAAAGCACTTTGCGCTTCAAAGCTAATGATCTTTTTCTTAGTTCCAAACAAAGTTTGAAAAAATTTCTGCCAGGTTATATACCTGCTACCCCATCATCTTACTTATGTTATTATTTTTAATAACTTACAAAAACCTTGAGTTTTCAATCTATCACACCAATTCTTTATTCTTCTGACGTAGTAGTGAGTATTCGTTACTACACTGATGTATTGGGTTTCAAGGGTAGTTGGACCTGGGATGATCCTGTCGGTTTTGGTGGTGTTGATATGGGAGATGTCCGGATATTTTTTTGCAGGGATGGGCAGGGACACCCCGGAACATGGCTTGCGATAAACGTTGATGATGTAGATGCTTATCATGAACTGATCAGTGCAAAAGGAGCAAAAGTGATAAATCCCCCTGAAAGTTTTGAATGGGGCATGCGTGAAATGCTGGTCGAGGATCCCGATGGTCATAGGATCCGTTTTGGTCATGGCATTTCATTAAGGGGTAAAAGCGAACCACGGATGCCGGATAATATCCAAATCGCTTCCCGCCCTCCTTCTGCAGATGAACTGGAAAAGCTGATTAAATCTGTAGGCTGGGGCCACCCTGCAGGACCGAGACCTGCTACTGGCAATTCCGCCGCTATTGCACATTGCGTTATCGCGAAAAATTACGATAATGCTGAAGTGGTTGGCTGTGCTTTCCTGTTTAGCGACAGCGCCGGTTTTTATTATATCAAAAATGTAATCGTGCATCCTGAGTGGCAAGGGAAACTTATTGGAACAGCGCTGGTAAAAAATATCAATGACTGGTTCGAAGAAAATGCGCCTGATCATTCGACAATTGCGCTTCATACCGGCCCCAACCTTGCCCATTTCTATCGGCGGTTTGGTTTCTCAACTGCTTTCAGCATGCAAAAAAACAAAAGTTCGTAACAAGTAAGTTCAATGTATATTTTCTTTGCTTTAACAGATTTTAATCGATAGTTCAAAAAATGCTGTTCATCGGGAGCATCATTTTCTTAATTTAGCAATCTCAAAATGAGTTAATGAAAAAGGCAAGCATCTTCATCGTTTTTCTATTGTCCATAACAGCCATCGTGGCCCAAAAACCGAATACGCTCACTAAGAAAGAAAAAAAACAAGGCTGGAAACTATTATTCGACGGTAAATCAACCCAGGGTTGGCATACTTATCTGCGTGATACCGTTGGTTCGAAATGGCAGGTAAGAGATGGTGTTATTATTTTCGATACTTCAAAACCCAGGAATGGCGGCGGAGATATGGTGACAAATGAAGCCTTTGAAAACTTTGAATTGCAACTGGAATGGAAGATTTCAAAAGGTGGAAACAGCGGGATCATTTTTGATATCCAGGAAGATCCTAAATATCCTGCGAGCTATCTGACTGGCCCTGAAATGCAGGTTTTGGATAATATATATGCTTCAGACAATAAAAAGCAAACCCATCTTGCGGGATGTTTATATGATCTTGCCGGCGACTCAACAGTTTCGAAACCAAAGCCGGTCGGTGAATTCAATAAGGTCAGGATTGTTCAAAATAAGGGTCATCTTACATTATGGCTCAATGGTATTCAAACTTTTGATGGCCAGATAGGAAGTGATGATTGGAATGCCAGGATTGCTAAAAGTAAATTCGCGGCTAAACCTTTTGCAGACTTTGCAAAAGTGCACGGGGGAAAGATTGCCCTACAGCAACATCCCGGATCCAGTGAATGGAGAAATATTAAAATCAGGTCACTATAGATTCATGGCTTTTTTGGATTAACATGTAACTAACTGCCACAAACTGCGTCAAACGAATTAAATCGTTTGTATGAGAAAAACCTTTCGTGGAACTTTCTTACCGATCGCATTGATCGCTTTTAATATAATCTCTCTTGTTCCTGCGACTTTGCTTGCTCAGCATTCTTTGCCTGATTCTGTAATAAAAAAACTTCAACAGGTTGTTGATAATTTCAGCAAGACCAGTAATTCACCAGGCTTAAGCATCGCAATAGTACATGAACATGATGTTGTTTACAAACAGGCAACCGGTTATACTGATCTCGAAAATAAAGTGGAGACGAAGGTAGATTCAAAGTTTCCGATCATGTCGATTACAAAAACCTTCACAGCCACTATGTTCATGCAACTTGTTGAGAGAGGTGTGATCGGTCTTACAGACGATGTTAAAAAATATATACCGGAATACAAAGTTAAATCACCATATAAAGGAACCGGGCCCACTACCCTTCTCCAGCTTGCGACTCATACATCCGGCCTTCCAAGGAACACACCTGCGGATACGGCTTTTACATTTTCATTTGAAAGATGGATGATTACAGGTGGCGCTGTTCCTGTGAAAGCATTCGCCACAAATAAAGAGGTACTTCACACATTGCAATTTATGCAGCTGGATTATCCACCTTATGATTTTATTCATCAGAATGACCGGCACTATTCAAATCTTGGCTATACGCTTTTAGGTATAGCAATTGAAAGGGCAGCAAAAACCAATTATTCCGATTATGTAACAGATTATATCCTTGCGCCTCTTAAGATGAAAGAGTCAGGATTTTTATCAGATCGGGGTATCGGGCCTCAGCTTGCCAAAGGTTATCGCTTTGATAAAAACAGAAAAAAATTTGATGAGATCCCGTTTTTTGATGTGAATGCTGCAATCTATCCCGGCGGAATATACTCCACTGCCACGGATATGACCAAATATATCATGGCACAGTTCGACAATGATCAATTGCTCAGACCTGATACCCGCGCTATGATGAGGCATCTTAAAATTGCATGGAAGCCCGCTTACCCTTATGTATTGCATGAGGGCGGTTTTCCCGGACATAGAAGCATCCTTGTGTTTAACCCGGAAAGTAAAATCGGATGGGTTATTCTGACAAACAATGGCGATAACGATTTCGGTAAAATAAATGAGCAGTTTGCATCAATTCTATCTGATGCGTTTAAAAAATCCGGTAAGACAGACCTACAGCAATACACTGGAACTTACAGTTTGCCGGGTGGTTATGGTGCCATGGATATCTATCTTAAAAATGATTCGCTTTATTCAACTTATTGCCAGTACCTTCTTCCCGTAACAGCCATGAAAGCTGATGGCCCAAATCGATTCAAAGTTGAAGTGAAAGAAGGCTACAATATAAACTACGAATTCGTTGCTGATAAAGATGGGAAAATTAAAGGACTGAGACTCGGGCAATTTCTTTGGGATAAAGAGTAAAAGATAGGTTATATTTGATAATACCTTAATCTACAACCAATATGACCAACCCCATATATTGGTTTGACACAAAAGTTACTTTCATTCAGGTGTTCCAACCTTAACTAGGTGGAGAGGTGATAAGTTATCCGTTCCAAAAAAAATAAAAAACCGAACGGATGAAAAATATTATTTTCTCACTTAGTGTTTTGTGCCTCCTCATTTCATGTAAAGAAAACAAGCAACCTGTGGAACGAAGATATCCGGGTATGGCTAGCCTGGAATTTAAAGGTGATCCTCACCTTGTGGAAATGTTAAATTATATTATTGATTCGTCAGGGAACCTTGTTCCCGACTCAGTGCATTCAGAACTAGGCGAATGGAAAGAAGGATATTTGCGTTCATATACCGAGGTTGACAGTGGTAAAAAAAATAAGGTTATTGCTTCCTACTCATATTTTGAGAATGGTATGGATAGAAGCATGGGTATAAATCTGAATGGTAAATTGATCGATAGCGGAGAATCAATAATTAATGCAAAGGGTGAACTTATCGCTATCAACCATTATGACTCTACCGGCAAAATCTCTTATTTTTCTACACACAAGCCTCCAAATGAATGCGATGAGTCCACATCCGGTAAATTCTACCGGCCCGATAGTTCCCTGTTGTATGAGTATGTAAAGAGTTTTCAGGAAGGAATCAATGTAAAATTTATATCCATTGATAGTTCAGGCAAAATGGATTATTCATATACTGCGGAGTTGGACGGTGATAATAACGTCATAGAAGCTATTCATGCAACTATTACAAAAGATTCTGTAAAGACCTTCATCAAAAAATATAGTTACAAGGACTACGACCATTTAAAGAACTGGCAACACCGTACAGAATTAAATGCCAGGGGCGTTCCGATAAAAGTAACAAAACGCAAAATAACTTATGCAACAAAGTTGGCTATTTGAAGCATTATCCTTCCTGGGAGAGATGTCGTCAACTAATTTCTCTAACTAAGATGCCACCTATTCCCGACTTTGTAAATTCAGTTTATCATTTGATCCCTGGTTGTAAAATCTTGTACCCTGTTTTTGCTTTCTCGTCAGCAACCATTTTTTTCACATCAGCGAGTAGTTGTTTTGCGTCATATATGATGCCATCTTTGATGGTATATTTTACACCACCAACACGAATCACCTGGTCATTTTCAACCAGTTTGATTGAACCTGTTCCATACAGCGTTTGAAGATTTGCCAGTGGGTTTTCTTCGACAATCACAAAGTCTGCGAGCTTCCCAACCTCAACAGTCCCTATTTCTTTATTCATTCCTAATGATTCTGCTCCATTTAATGTAGCTGCTTTGATAACCTCCAGTGGATGAAAACCAGCTTCACGTAACAACTCCATCTCACGCACATATGAAAAACCATATAACTCATAAATAAATCCTGCATCTGTGCCGACTGTTACCCGACCCCCACGATTTTTATATTCATTTATAAAGGTCATCCAGAGCTTATAGTTATTCTTCCAGTCGATTTCCTGTTCTGTGCCCCAGTTGTGCCAGTAAGAACCATGTGAGTTCCAACTCGGCGTATAAAATTCCCATAATTTTGGCATGGTATATTCCTCATGCCATTCGGCACGACGGGCCCGCAGCAAATCCCGGTTGGCTTCGTAGATGGACATGGTGGGAGACAAAGAAAAATCGAGCGAGATCAACTCATTCATCACCTTGTTCCATTTCTCTGAAAATGGTGCGGCGGCTTGTTTCCACAGGTTACCAGCCTCTCCGAAACGATCCTGTTCGTTCTGATAATTATAATTCAGAGAATAATCCTGCACTGTCCGATCCGTGAACATAGCTTCTGGAAGACCATACCAGTGCTCCATAGAAGTGAGCCCTGCCCTTGCACTATTCAAAACATTCCACCCACCCACATGGGTTTGTGAATGATGCATTTTTGAACGCAAACCCAGTTTTTTATTTTCATCAAATGCGGCAGCCATTATCTCCGGCGCGGCGCCGAAAAATTTTATTCCGTCTGCTCCCTGCTTCGCATTTTCGCGTACCCATTGACGTGCCTGTTCGGGAGTAGCAAGAGTCGTGGTTGCCTTTGCTCCAAACCGGTTAAATGCCTGTATCCTTGGCGCCGTGATTTCGTTTTTATTGCTTTTTTGTTTTTGATCCAGCACCCAGTCTAATCCGTTCATACAGCCAGGTTCCGCGATCGTAGTAATACCATGAGCCATCCATAATTTAAAAACATATTCTGCATTTGCACCCTGTTGTGCTCCGCCAATATGGCCATGTGTGTCAACAAAACCCGGCATCAGGTACATTCCCGCTGCATTGAGTTCTTTGCCACCTGGTTTGAGCCTGGGTCGCCGGGATGAATCAACGGGCAGGCCAGGTGTTCCAACTACCTGCACAGACACAATCCGGTTTTTTTCAACTACGATATCAACAGGTCCTATTGGCGGCGCAAGAGTTCCATTGATAAGCGTTACTCCACGAATGATCAACTGATCCCATGGACCATCACCTTCTTTACGCGGTGGTGCTTTCAAAGGAGTGGAAGACTGGCTGAAAGCAAAAGAAAATGAAAAAAGACAGGAAAATACCAGGATGGTTTTGGAAATGAATTTCATGTAAACTGCTTAGTATAAGCAGCAAATATGCACAATCTTCACTATGGATTCCCAAACGGTATTGTATTTTTATTTCTTCTCTCTTTTATTGCACTTGATTTTTCAATAAACTTGTTCTTACGATTTTTTTGTTTTACCAGATCAAATGCATCGTATAACTGCCCTGTTGCCGTAAACGCCTGGTATTGTAAACGATCTCCGTTGACGGTTATGACCTGGAACAACTGGGTGTTTTCAGCTGTCCGATCAATTTTTGCATTATAATTTTTCCAGAGACTGTCAGAAAGCGTATACATTTTACCACCACTCACTGAAACTACGTAAACTGTTCCGCCATCACGGGTATTAACGCCGGTAGAAGCGTTTTTTGAATCAGGGCCGGCCTGTCCTCTTGTGTAAGTATGATCATGACCTGTTAAGACCAGGTCCACATTATGCTTATCAAATACCGGTTTCCATAAATCCCTGAGTTGCTTGTTATCTCTGTCACCTGCCCCGGAAAAAACAGGATGATGGAATGTGGCGATTGCCCATTTGTTAGGATTATTTGTCAGTATCGAATCCATCCAGACAGCCTGCGCCTCCAACATTCGGTTGGAATTCAAACAAACAAACCGAACACCCTGATAATCGTAATAATAAGAAGTTTCTTTAAGCCCTTGCAGACCATTTTCGGGTAAAGTAAACTGATGGTTCCATTGAACCGACAAAGTACTTCTTGATTGTGTATCACCGGGATTGTAAGGTCCATATTCGTGATTGCCCGGTACCGGTACGCTTGGTAACATACCGTGCAACCATCCACCTGCCATATGCCACTCATGCCATTGCCTTTCGCTATGAGAATTGTTAATAAGATCCCCCGCGTGAATAATAAACCTGGCTTCAGGAGCTTTCTTAAACCCTTCGCGGATTAAACGAGACCAAAGTTCAAGTATGTAATTCTGTGCATCACCAACATACAAAAATGAAAATGGTCTGGCCGTCTTGCTGGCAGTTCGAAACTGAAACCATTCACTCCAATGAACACCGTCCCCAACACGGTAAGCATACATTGTATCGGCCAATAAGTTTTCGAATTTTACAGAATGATAATTGGAAATCACTTCAGCTAATTTAATCTTAGTAGCATCCATGGTCTCTGTTTTTGCAGTCTCACGTATTGCATTTCGCCAAAAACCAGGTGCTCCGTCTGAAATTGCGATTTCTGCAAAGCCTTTTTTTACGGAAGTGTCGGTACGCCAGGTCAGGCCTTGTGACTGAGAAGGATCTCCCGAAAAAGTTAAAATGATATGATCAGGCAATTCGGTCGGCCTCGACCAACGGACCGGATAAAATGGCTCAGCCCTTTGATTCGTTTGTTGAGCTGTAACTGAGGAAAAAAGAACCAGTACACAAAATACTGTGAAAAACAATTTAGGAATAATCATAATAACATTGAAGGATTACTTTGTAAAAAGAATATAGTCTGAAGCAATAACTGCTTCAGACTATACAATGTTATGGACATCTTCCTTTGATGTTAACAATTCCTTGTAATGTTATTATTAATAAATCCAGAAACCCATTTATGATAACGCCCAATCCGGTCTTATAAAATGACAAGTGTATCCCCCTGGATGTTTACGCAGGTAATCCTGGTGTTCGACTTCTGCCTCCCAAAAATCTGAAGCGGGGGCAACCTCGGTGACAACCGGGCCCGGCCATTTACCACTGGCATCCATTTCTTTTATCAATGCTTCAGCTGTTCTTTTTTGTTCATCATTCAAATAAAAAATTGCTGAACGATAGGAAGCTCCCCTATCATTCCCCTGACGATTGCGGGTAGTCGGATCATGGATCTGGAAAAAAAATTCAAGTAAAGTCCTGTATGAGATTACTGAGGAATCAAAATCGATTGCGATTCCTTCTGCGTGATTGCCATGATTTCTATAAGTAGCATTGGGTATTTCCCCACCAGTATACCCCACAACTGTTTTTTTAACCCCGGGCAACTCCCTGATTAACTCTTCTACTCCCCAAAAACATCCCCCGGCAAGTATTGCTTTTTCGTGGCTCATTGATTTTGAATTTTATGAAAGCTATTAAGCCCGGTCTTAAGACCTGACCCGAATATAACCATCAAAAATGCAAATTGTTTAAATTACTATTGAGCTTATTCTAAAACAAATTGAGCGTTGAATAAGCAACCTGAACATCTATTGGAACATTTGCCTTACCACGGCTTCCTTCAAAATGTTTAGGGCTCAGCTTGTCTGTTTTTTTGAGCCTGGAACTTTCTGAATTTTGGGGTTCCCGGCTTTCTGACTTATCAGGAACTGAAGGAACTGGGTTTTCAGGCTTGACAGGCACAGATTTTTCTGATTTGTCTTTAGCCGGTTTTTCAGGTTTACCCTTAACAGATTTTTCTGATTTGTCTTTAGCTGCTTTTTCCGATTTGTCTTTGGCCGCCTTTTCAGGTTTACCCTTAGCAGGCTTTTCGGATTTGTCTTTAGCCGGTTTTTCTGATTTTTTAGTTCTGGGACTGTCTGGCTTTACCCTTGGCGCGGGCGTTTTTTTGGGTTCAACCGCTGGATGTTGTGGTTCACCCGGATCCTGGGGTTGCGAAGGCATTCGTTTTTTCTTTGGTGTTGCCGGAACTCTCGGCGCCGTTGCGGGAACCCGCTTTTTTTTGTGAATGGCATTCTGGTCTACCGGGGTCGTATCCGCCTGGCCTGAAAACTTTTCCTCAAGAACAATATCACTATTGTTGTGCATTAAACTTAATACAGTCTGTAACCCTAAGTTCGCAGATATTTCCTTGCCGGTCTTAATTGTAAGATCGCCCACATGCGCTGCGTTTACCGAAAATGAAACCAATCCTTTTACAAGTCCCAGCTCAAGCTTATCGCCGGCTTTTGCGTTTACTTTCACTATTCCGGAAACCTGCTCAACCAGGATACTGTCAAAACCTCTCGAACTGAGGTCTCCGTTTAAAATCCCGCTGATCTTTGCATTTCCCTGGCTGAGTTTTATTTTCCCTGCCTGTTTCAGTCGCCCGGCAAACAGATTGCCATATTGTTGAGTGATATCGATAGGTCCTTCGTAATCACCGATAATGATATCACCAAACTCATTATGTATATCCAGTGCAAGACCCTGAGGCATTTGCACGAGGTAATCGATGCTGCAATCAACATCACCATTATTATCTTTTTGCTTCAACCCGGAAAAAAAAGTACTGCATGAAATAAGGTACTCATCCCGGCTTTCCTTTATCCCTGGCTTCCCCATTGCTGTTATAGCAGCAGGTTTGTGTAGCCCTTTACCGGTAATGCGAACTGTGATCCGGATTACAGACTCCTTCCAGGTCTGGATTGTAACACTACCAAATCGATTGTCGATCAACAGCCGTTCTTTATTGAGTTGGTTGTAGAATTTAATGACTTCCCTGGATGCAGTATCCGTAACGCCTGCTTTAACGTCTGTGAAAAGCAAAACGCAGTAAAACAGTGACACAAACTTAAAGTTCTTCATCTTTTTCTTTTTTTAGGTGTTGAAGCAATGCAAGTTGGTTATTGATTACCTTCTCCTGCAATCGCAGATTCGATACCATCATTTGTAAAATTTGTTCCTTGCCAATTTCTCCAGCCAGTTTTTCTTCAAGATCACTGAATATTTCCCTTAGTTCATTGACACCCTGATCGAGCTCAATCCGAAGAGCTGGCTCACCGATTAAAAAAACTTCGATTTTTTTCTCCTGCTCGGCAACCTGGTTTTTATATACAAGCACGGTTTGTTGATAACGGTCATATATAGACGAAGTATTGCTGATGTTTGAATGCTGGTCTGCCGATGCTGATTCAGGTATAGATTTGAGGTCATTTTTGTAAAAGATGTAGCCGAGCACCAGCAAAATTATGCCCGCAGCAGCGGCAAATTTATACTTATACCTGGCTGCTATTGAAAGCTTTTTCGGCTGTTGATTGACTTCAAGTTTCGACCTTAGTTTTTCCCAAACCTCAGGAGAAGGTTTATCCTGCTCAAGTTGTTCCCTGGCTTTCTTTAAAGCGTTCTTAAAATTATCCTCCATAAAAAAGGTGATTTATCTTTTTTGAAACTTTTTGTCTTCCTCTGGCATAATGGCTCCTTGCAGTAGATGAAGGCATCCCAAGCAGTTCGCCGATTTGTTCAAAACCCAGGTCTTCAAAAACATGCAGACTAATAATAATTCGCTGGCTATCGGGCAATTGACCAAGTTCAAACCGGACAGCATTTAGCCTGATCTGATATATTTCCTCATCCAGTATTTCATCCTGTTGATCGTGTTTGTAAGTATGCTCCAGTTCAACCCAGTTTGTTTTTTCCCTTTTTATATAGCTCAACGACTTGTTGATTACAATTTTTTTCAGCCATCCGGGAAATGCCTGGCTATCCTTTAATGTTTTCAGTGTGTTAAAAGCCGTTAGAAAAGACTCCTGCAGAACGTCTTCCGCATCTGTGCTGCAGTTGACGATACGTAAACTGGTGTGGTACATGGCCTGGCTATATTGGTCATAAATTAACTGAAAAGCAGGCATGTCGCCACTTTTACAGCGATCGATCAGTTCTGATAACCTAAGGTCCTGCAGTCGATCCTTCAAATGTTAAGATTGATTTCTATTTAAGGTAACCATAACCACAAATTCGTTGCAGGTTGAGACCGTGTTTTTTTAAAACAATATTTCCTTTTTTTACGCAGGTTATCATGTTATATATTCCTGCAACTGTACTGCTCCGTTACAGGAATTGATTTATAAATTTTAGATAAGGGTTATTGTTCATGCCGTTCAAGGATTTTAAACGTTTAATTCGATAATATTCTGTAATTTATAGTAACTCCCTTCCCCTTGAACCATCTCATTCACCTAAAAACTGTTTATATGAGTAAGTTCAACTTCCACCTCTTTTACTCAGTTATTAACTCGTTTGTCTTTCTTCTGTTTTTTCACGCAGCGGAAGCTCAAAATGGCACCGTTAAAGGTATAATCAGGGGATCTGACGGGCTACCGCTTCCCAGTGCAAGTGTGCTCCTCAAAGGAACCGGGTCCGGAACAACTTCAGATAACAATGGAGCTTATTCGATCAGTGCCCCGGCCGGAAAACAAACGCTACTTATTTCTTTTGCAGGCATGACAACCAAAGAGCTGGATGTTACTGTAATTGCAAACGCTACTACCGAGCTGGATGCGCAGATGGATGTTACCCCCGATCTGACTATGGTTACCATCATCGGCTCAAGAAGTCCATCACGCACCCGTGTTCAGACACCCGTGCCTGTAGATGTGATACCCATCAGCCAGATTGTAAATGAAATAGGACAGGTTGATCTCAACCAGATATTAAACTATGTAGCTCCTTCTTTTCAATCGGCGCGGCAAACGATAGCCGACGGTACTGACCACGTGGATCCGGCTCAGCTCAGAGGATTAGGCCCTGACCAGGTGCTTGTACTGATCAATGGCAAAAGAAGGCACCAGTCAGCGCTGGTAAATGTAAACGGAACCGTTAACCGGGGTACAGTAGGTACGGATCTTAGTGCGATCCCGGCAGCATCAATTGAAAGAATCGAGATCCTCAGAGATGGGGCCGCTGCACAATATGGTTCTGATGCCATAGCCGGTGTAATAAACATTGTCCTGAAAAATACTACCGGGATACTAACCGGATCTATAAGTTATGGAGCTAATGTAACCAAGTATCCGAAAAACTATGCACAGTATAAACTCACTAACAAATCCGATGATCCGGATGTAAGTGAAACAGATGGAAATACCATCCAGGCCTCCCTGGGATATGGATTCAAAATTGGAAAGGGTAATCTGAATCTGACCGGCGAATACCTTGACCGCAAATCCTCGAACAGGGCAGGCACTTATACCGGTGCCGTATACCCGAATGTTGGTGGGGTAAACAAGGATGATTCGATTATGGGTGCACGCGGAGAAACCCGGAATAATTTCGACATGATTATCGGTAACTCCGATATTCAATCCGGTTCCGTCTTTGCAAATTTTACACATCCTACAGGTGATAAAGGCGGAATCTATGTCTTCAGTGGTTATACCGGAAAAAAAGGACAGGCGGCTGGCTTTTATCGTTATCCATCAGGCGTACCTGGGGCCGCAACAACTTATGCCAACCAGGTATTTGCGATGTATCCAAGTGGTTTCCTTCCTGAAATTCACAGCGACATTGTAGATTTTTCAATCGCAGGTGGCTTTCGGACGAAGCTGGGAGAATGGAACTTCGATATCAGTAATACTTATGGTATAAATATGTTTGACTTCAGTGTTGAGAACTCTGCCAATTACAGCCAGTTTGCAGTTCCCGGAAATAAACAAACTTCGTTTGATGCCGGTGGTTTAAAAAACTGGCAGAATACTTCCAACGCTGATTTTTCAAAAAAGTATGATATACTGGAAGGTCTGAATGTGGCCACAGGACTCGAATACAGGGTTGATGCCTTTGGTATTACCAGTGGAGAAGAGGCTTCATATAAGAATTATGATATCCCTTCCAAAGCAGCTGCCGGAGCACAGGTGTTTGCGGGTTTTGTAAATGCCATCGGTGATACAAAAACACGAAATTCCAAATCGATTTATCTCGATCTTGAACAGGACCTTACAAAAAGTCTACTCGTGACTGCGGCACTACGTTTTGAAGATTACAGTGATTTCGGATCCACTTTTAACTACAAGTTTTCGGCCAGGTACAAGTTTGGCGATTTCCTGAACCTGAGGGCATCACATAGTACAGGATTCCGGGCGCCTTCCATGCAACAAAAATTCTATGCAAAAACAAATACATTATTTGTTTCCTCCGGCGGCCAGTTGGTTCCACAGGAAGTTGGCACTTTTACAAATGATAGCAAAGCAGCAGAGATACTTGGCATACCCGAGTTGAAACAGGAAACCAGTAAAAACTATTCAGTAGGCCTTACTGCCGTGCCCACTAAAGGTCTTGAAATAACGGTTGATGCCTACCAGATTGATATTGATGATCGCATTATCCTCACAAATAATTTTAGTGGCGGTAATGATCCTCAACTTAAAGCTGAACTTGAAGCAGCAGGCGCGAGCCAGGCCAACTTTTTTACAAATGCAATCGACACAAGGGCAAGGGGTCTTGAAGCAGTTGTAAGCTATGTTCACAGTTTTGACGGCAAACATTCATTGCGTACTGTTTTAGCGATGACATTTATAGATAACGAAGTAAAAAAGGACGATAATGGAAATCCTATAATACATGCATCGCCTATACTTGTGAACAGTGGTCAGCTGGGAAGTTATTTCAACCGGGAAGATCAAAGCCGCATAGAGGTTGCAAATCCGAAAAGCAAAATCAATCTTGCATTCAACTATAAATATGGCAAGTTTGGTGCAATGCTTCGTTTTGTACGATTTGGCAAAGTAACTTACCTGGATCCGACAATTAATCCCGCCAATCCGGCTGCGTTCCCGGTTAATGCTTTCACCGGCAAAGCAGAGACGTTGGATCAGACCTTTGATGCAAAAATTGTTACAGATCTTTCTGTGTCTTACCAGGTCGCAAAATACCTTGGATTAACTATCGGCGCAAACAACCTGTTTAACGAATACCAGGACATGCACTTACATAGTGGTAATATGAGCCTGGGAAGATTTATATATAGCCGCAGGGTACAGCAAATGGGTTTCAATGGTTCTTATTTCTTTGGACGATTGAGCCTTAATTTGCCAACAGCAAAATAGTTTCATACAGCAGCGATCACAAAATCCCCCGTTCGAATGGACGGGGGATTTTGTTTGTATTGAGAAACGATGCGGTTATTATTTGAACTGCGCTGACATCTGTTGTCTGAATACTTCGTTACCCAGTTTAAGCCTTTGGGCATACATAGCAAGCGCATCCTCGCCGGCAACATATCTAAGTTGATCCTTGCCATCGGTTGCGGCTTCAAAAACAACTGATGCGATGGATTCGGGTGTTCCAAACTGTAGTGCACCGTTGGGATCGTTGATGCCTGACACCAGTTTTTGAAATAATAGATCATAGTCTTCATGCTTTGCAAGATCTAATGATCTGCCAATGAAATCTGTCGATATGCCCCCAGGTGCTACAGTCTTAATAGTAATATTATGCATAGCAAGTTCATGCGACATGCTCTCGCTCCATCCCTCCAGTGCCCACTTAGTTGCGTGATAAAGACTGCTTAGCGGATAAGTGATCAGTCCACCGATTGAAGTAGTTGTAATGATCATACCCGATCTTCTTTCCCGCATGTAAGGAAGAATGGCTTTTGTAACACGGACCACACCCATGAAGTTGGTATTCATTTGCCTGGTGATCTGTTCATCTGAATAACCTTCGAGTGGACCCATCAACCCATAACCCGCGTTGTTGAACAGGATATCGACCGGGTACAAATCTGTTGCTTTTTTAATTGTTTCTTCAATCTGCCTGGAGTTTGTCACATCCAGTGGCAGCACAGTAATGTTTGGAATCGATGCAAGTTCCGCCCCCGCAGCCGGGTTGCGCATAGTGGCAATAACGTTCCAATCTTTGCTGGCAAATAGAAGAGCACTTGCTTTTCCTAAACCTGTTGAGGCACCAGTGATGAGAATTGTTTTCATGATTATTTTGTTTTAATGAAGGAAGTGAAAACTGTTTTATGAATTAGCGTTGATCTGTGTTGTTTAAAAACCATTCTTTCGTTTGTTTAATAGAGTAGATATCATTTTGTTATAGAGGCAAAAACTCCCCTGCCCGAAAAATTCAGGTATTAATAATCTTCAATATTGTTGTAGTGATTTGTTAGCCCTGTACCACTGATGGGTTAATACCGAAAAATTGTTTGAAGGAATAAGAAAAATGTGACAGGCTTTCAAAACCGACTTCATGGTACACGTCTGACGGACGCTGTTGTTTTTCTTTGATAAGATACCACGCTTCCTCCAGCCGTTTTTGTTGAAGCCAACGATTTGGCGTTGTATGGAAAACTTTTTCAAAATCGCGTTTGAAGCTGGCAAGGCTGCGGCCGGTCAGGTAAGCAAACCGTTTCAGGTCCACGTTGAAACGGAAATGCTGTTGCATGAAAGCTTCGAGGTCAATCTTACCTGGCTGTCCAAAATCAAACAGGATATTTTGCAGTTGAGGACTTATTTGTATCAATAACATCAGGGCCTCATTTCTTTTGAGGTTAACGAGGTCAGTTGGCAGGATATCATCAAAATAGGGAGCCAGAGACTGGAAATAATGAACCAACAGTGGAGTTGAGTTCTGCAGCGTAACCGCCCGGTCGGATTTCGGTGGATTAACAACCCTTTTTCCATATTGCTTCGCGAAGGCTTCCAGCGAAAGCTGATCGAAAATAACAGTAATACATCTGAAACTGCCACTTTCATCCGGAACCTTTATAAATTTAGCCAGGAAATTTTTCCGGTAAAACAGGATCTCCCCCGCCTTGAAGGTTCTTTTCTCCCCCGAGTCAATCACTATCAGTTCACCTGAAAAAATATAGCTGAGGCCGTGTTCACTTGTAAACTGTTCCCCTTCCTGGCGCTTTTCCAGGTAATGGGAATAAACGATGCCCGAATATCTGTTTATTTTTGTGCTTTCGTTTTTCATGATTGTTCATTGTATCGATCACACAAAGTTGCTATTAAAATTGATAGCCAGGTTTCGCCAGCGGCTCAAACTTTGTTTCGTGTGAAGCTCAGCTGAAAACAGCATACTGATAATGTAGATCTCCCGGAAACAATTCTTAATGTATTTTTGGAAATTTTCACAAGCTGAAAATAATGAGGTCCAGATAATTTTTTTTATAAATTCGATTCTCTACCTTCAATAACTCAAATCTTCAAAGAAAGGTTACTTAATCCTTCCATTACTGATATCCAAAGAAAGACGACTTTCATTTGCACTGGCTTTCACAGATTCCCGTCTGGCACTAGTTGTTAATAAATCCCCTATTGTTAACTCTTCAAACAATGCTAACATTAATTGCAAATAATAGTTACATGCAGTTTATGTTCGGAACATAAGTTTTCTTTCAAACCCCTTTCAGGCAATTGTGGTGATATTGATTTTCTTCCTTTCGCATAATTCTTACCCGCGTCCCCGATCATCAAAATATTTTTCAGGATAACTGCATCCCTATTGACTCCCGGGTCCTCCCTGATACATCAACTATCTTTTGAAAATAGTCTGCGTTTAAAGCTAAGATTAGTATTGCAGTTTTGACTTCCATTAAGGATGTTCAATTCTATTCAACATTTCTTTCACCCTTAAAATTGTTGATTATGCAAATGCCACCAATTGAGCAAAACCATCGTTTGAAGATGGTTATTATCATCATGATTTTAGGATTATTATCTGGATGTGTAAAACATGACCCATTTCCACCCCCCGACAGGCAGGAAAAGGCTGATGTAGTTTATGACTGGTATAAACTTATCCTTAAAATTCAGCTGCAAACAAATCCGGCACCAAATGTAATTCAAAACAACAGGGACTTAGGCTATCTCGGAGTAGGACTTTATGAAGCAGTGCATCATGGTATAAAGAAGTCAGTGAGTCTGTCTTCAAAACTTTATCAAATGCCATCTATGCCTGATCCGGAAATCCACAAAGATTATCTCTGGGGGGCAAGTGCTAACGCCTATATTGCAAGCATGCTTAGGCAGCTTTTTCCAGGTCTCACCGTTGCAAATAAAACCAGTATCGACTCCCTTGAAAATGCCTGGAAGCAATACTTCAATGTAAATACGACCGATGCAGTGATTGAACGTTCAGAGACTTTTGGACGTGCCGTTGCAACCATCATTTATTCCTGGTCAACAACTGATAAATTTAATATTTCCAGTGTTGGATATGTGTTACCTGTTTTCCTGGCTCATGGGAGCTTACCCCTCCCGGATTTGCCAATCCTGTGGGTCCTTTCTTAAAGGACTCAAGGCCTTTTCTGGTTCAAGTCTTACCTCAACAGATCCTCCTCATTTGCCTTATTCCGAACTACCTTCATCGGACTTTTATAAATCAGCACAAGATGTTTATGATGTAGGCAAAGCCCTTACGACTGAGCAAAAAACGATTGCTAATTTCTGGGCAGATGTCGGTGGCGTTGGCGTGAACTACCCAGGTCCGGGGCATCTAGTTGCCATAATAACCGATGTTCTGCAAGAAAAGGATGCAAAGCTTGGGCAAGCTGCAGAAATTTATGCTAAAACCGGGATTGCACACAAGGACGCCTTTTATAGAATCTGGAAGACAAAATATCTGCATAATCTTATACGGCCGGTTACCTATATTAAGAAATTCATTGATCCAGGGTGGCTTCCCCATTTAATTACCCCGGCATACCCGGACTATCCTTCAGGTCTGGCGGGCATTTATACTCCTATCATGAGGGTATTGACAAGAGAATTTGGTGACATCCCGGTAACGGACAAGACTTATGTGTGGAATGGATCCGCTGCCCGACATTATGCTTCTTTTACAAAATTGGCTGAAGAGGCAGCTATTTCCAGGCTCTATGGAGGTATACATTACCGGTGGACACAGAATTATACTTTGGAAATTGGCAAAAAATTTGGCGATGAAATAGCTGATATCAACTTAACGCCGTCTAAAAGTAAGTCAGGCTATTAAGATAAACTGAGCTACAATTAATAACAGATTTCTGGTTAGTCGTCTGCAACCATGCGAAACTTCATTTAGTTGAAACAATTAAGAAGTGGATACTTTTTGGATGTTTCGTATGGCTGTCAGGCTATTTAAATTATTTTGGTCGTAAATTAGGAGTGAACAATTTAATTCCGAATTTTTATACCGGAATATTCAACACCTAAAACCTGGTCCGATGGCAACAACAAAAACCAAAGCCTCAGAAAATAATGTTACTGATTTTATCAAAAGTTGGGCAGAAGAAAAAAGACAAGAAGATAGCTTTAAGCTTATTGAACTGATGCAAGCCGCTTCCGGACATGAGCCAAAAATGTGGGGACCAACCATTGTAGGGTTTGGAAGCTATCATTACAAATATGATAGCGGCCATGAAGGTGATGCGCCGCTCCTGGGATTCTCGCCACGGAAGGCAGCTATCTCCCTATACGTTTACACCGGGCGCGAAGACCACAAATATCTGCTCGAAGGATTGGGAAAATTCAAAATCGGAAAAGTCTGTATTTACATCAATAAACTCTCAGATATTGATGAAAAAAAATTGAAGCTGCTTATGAAAGAATCTTTGAAATATATGAAAGCAAATTATAAAACAAATTAAACTGCTTCCACTACTTAATAAATTCTCCTTCCAAAAAAAATCTGTTCAACAAAGCGCTTATTAGTCATCAACGAAATGCGTTTTGACCAAATCCCCCCCTACAAAGTCTGTTTCACACCCCCTCAGAACACAATTAAGAACATAAGTTTGATATAGTTGAAAAGCACCCCCTGCCAAAAGAAGAGCGGCTTGCCCAGTTGCTATAACCAGGGCGGGTAGGCAAAAAAAAAATTAATGACCGGATGAAAATGAAACAAGGTGAATTTATTGCGTTGTCTGCCTGCACTATGATGCTGACGGCTTTAGGTATTGACGTCATGTTGCCCGCATTTGGCGAAGTTCGCAAACATTATGGACTAAGTCCCGAGTCTACCGCTCCCGCCCAAATAATCACTTTCTTTTTTATGGGCCAGGTTGCACAGATTATTTTCGGGATACTCTCCGACCGTTTCGGAAGACTGGCAATCTTACGTATCGGGTTCCCGCTATACATCATAGGAGGCATTACAGCGGCTTTTGCGCCGAGCCTTGAACTTATGTTAGCAGCACGTTTTGTTGCCGGTATCGGTGCTTCAGCAGTGTTTATGACAACCATAGCAGGTGTTCGTGATCGTTTTGTAGGCGATAAGATGGCAAGTACAATGTCGCTGATACTTACAGTCTTTCTATCCACACCTGTCTTTGCACCTTTCCTTGGATTGGCAATTCTTTCTGTTGCATCCTGGCAGGTTGTATTTCTTTCGGCTCCTATATTTGCGGTGCTTGTGTTTATCTGGTCGCTAAGGCTGGAGGAATCACATCCAATAGAAAAGCGAATTCCACTTAACTTAGCCAGGGTTGGCCAATCAATCCGGGATGTCCTGACTAACCGGGTATTTCTTCGATACACAGCTGTAACTACTGTTCTTTTTGCTGCTTTAAGCTCCTATGTATCGAGTTCCGAACACATAGTCGGAGATATCTATGGCCGGCCGGAGCTTTTCGCCTGGATTTTTGCAGGGATAGGTCTTATGATGTCGCTCTCCAGTTTTATGAACTCTTATCTTTCCACCAGGTTTGGAGCAAGGGTAGCTATAAGATGGCTTCTAACCATTTATACCTTCGTTGGATGCCTGCTATTTATGTTTACATATGTCACCGATGATCCACCGGATATGTTATTGTTCTTTATTGGTGTGGCTTTGCTAATGGGAATTAATCTATCTGTTGAGCCAAACAGCAGTGCCCTCGCTCTCGAGCCTATGGGAAATATGGCTGGGATCGCCTCTTCAGTATATGGTACTTTTTTCTTTTTCGTCGGATCAACTCTTGGAGCAATAATCAGTCATTTAATGGTTAGTGGAGTGTTTCCGCTTGTGATAAGCTTTTTCGTGATAGGTCTCGTCACAGTATTTCTGGTATTCAGTGATCCAAGGCCGGTTGCCAGGCAGTCTTTATAGATTCGGAGTATTTTGAATTTACCTTGAGTTGATCAGACAATGTTTCAAATATTGTTATTGCGTCATTAACACCTCTGCAGTTAAGACAATGGTGCTCCCACAGCAATCTCACATCTGTGGCCGGGTTTTCCGTGGGCAGGATTTAATTTTACCCCAGCTGGCGTAGGTTGCAGGTCAGGAAGCGTTGGTGTGAAACCAGGCATTGCTGGTTTTGCAGCATTTCCTTTATCAGCTAATGGAGCACCTACTTCAATTGAGCAATCATGATAAGGGAGACCGTGGGAAGGATTTGTTAAGGGTCTTTGACCAACCTGGTTGGGAAGACCTGCAGGTGCCTGAGGCAAAGTTATTGCCGGTGGTGGAATTGCGGGCAAAGGTGTTGCTGCAGCAGGTGTCGCCGAATTACCTACGCTTATACTATCTGGCGTAGGATTGCTTAAATCTTCAAAATCATCAGACTCCGATTTACAAGCTATCAATCCTGAAACAAAAAATACAACTAAAAAGACGGTAGATAACAGTTTCATGAATTTATTTTAAAATGTATAATATCGAAGTTGACCTGACTTATTCGGGCAAGTCTTCAATATATTAACGAAAACGGAGCAAAGGTATTGTTATCGCACAACATAGAAGCGTGCAGCTAGTTTGGGGACAATTTAGTGTTTCTTAAATTTTATCTGATTCACCATCGCCGATACTTTTTTACCCTGCTTCAACCCTTCAACCATAGAAAAACGATAATGAATCCCTCCCTGCAGCCGCGAAAGTGCTGCCTCCTTAGCATATGCTTCAAATGAGTCGAAACTACGCGGGCCATATGTGTTTTTGAAACTATAATCCGTAAAGGGGTAATCTTTTCCAAATGTAGCTTCCAATACCGTGGCTAATGACATCGAAATAGCAGCATGAGCCGAGGTATATTCGGGAAACGGGGGTGTGTGAATCACCGGGCGCCAATCACTGTGTCCAAGCACCGTACGGATATAGGTAATAGGTCGCACAAGATTATAATGGAACTTGGTTTTTACGCAGGAAATTGCCGCTTCATTTCCTGCAACACCATGTTTGCAATATAAGATTACAGCATCCTGCAATGAAAGTTTATTTAATAAGATCAATTGTGTAGCAATGTTCGCTGCATGTGAAACATCGTTATATTCAGCAACTTCGGTGCCCGGTAATAATACGTAAGCCCAAAACATAGCTGTCAGAGAATCTGCACGACTTAGATTTTGAGACATGGTATAAATTTCATTGACAGCATTGTAAAATGCTGAGCCCTGTTGTTCTGAATAAGGAAGAGGAGGCACCGGTTGAGTTTCCGCCGCGAGTCCGGGAATAAAAGTCCGGTTATTACCCCAATACGGATATACAGGTCGGGTAAATGGAAATTCGCCGGTTGATACCCATTGACCCGGCCCGGTTGGTGGCTGATACTTGTCTGAAAATACGTTTTTATATGCTTCATGTCCACCATCTGTTTTTGACCATTTGAAAATTGCATTTGCTATTTGCTTTCCGAAATCAACTGATTGTTTCAACACTTCGGCTTCTGTTATCTGTTGAAACTTTGTATAGTAATCTGTTTCCAGCGAATCTATTGACTGCATAAGATACTTCGGAGCATGCGGCAATAAATTTCTTAACATGGACGCTGAGGCAGCATTCGCAGATGCGGGCCAATAATATTTTTGACCGGCGGTAATGGAAGGCAATACGAGATTTCCATTAAGCTGGGGAGCTATTGATTGATAGCCCGCCATACCCGGCACTATTGATTCATATAAAGTAAGTCCTACATAAGCATAAGCCCGACCGGTAACATGCGGAAGTAGGTCTGGCATTCCGACAAAAAGCTTCTGTTGCATTTTTATCCAGCTAATAGCTACATCCGGTGGAAGATTTTCCGCCTTAGGTCCACGGGATTCTATTTTCATGCAACTGGCAGAAATTAAAATAACAGCCGCAGAAATCATCAAAACATTCCCGAATATATTTACCGGGAAATTGGTTGACAGCATTTTTGAAATTATTCTTTTCATAAAAACAATTTTACTGGAAGCATGAATTGCACCTGCTAAAGAACCAGGGATTCTTTACGACAGAAAAACACTCCATAAAATTAGAGAGATTGAAAAATTATGAGGTTGCTGAGAAGGCGGGAAAAGATGCTGTGCAGTTTATCTTAGGGGGTTATTTCTGCCTGCTCACGCTGCCGGGTGTCCAGCCATATCTACCTTTAAATACCCGGTTAAAATGTGACCGGTTCTCAAAGCCGGAAACTGCACAAACTTCATCTATGCTTAAATTCGTGGCTTCAAGTAAATACCGGCTGTATTCTAATCGTTTTTCCAACAGCCATTTGCCAGGAGTTGTCTGAAAAATATTCCTGAATTCATCTTTAAATACAGACAAACTACGTGCACATAAACGCGCAAATTCATCCAGCGAAAGATTACTGAAAAAATTTGCTTCCATTATTTCTTTAATGGAAGGCTTTTCTAATTTGCACAGCTCACTGAAAAAACATTTCAACGGCCGGTGAATTTGATTGGAAAGTATGGTCACCACCAATTCTTCGAATTTTAACTTCAATAAGGTGACAGATGGAGGAATACCCTGGCGAAAATAAGTAAGCAGGGAATGAAAATAAATATCCAGGACTTCATCCTTGCCGATAGGAATTACTGAATCGGTTTTAATATCCGAATCCCCAATAACGGGTATCTGATGCTTTTGGAAAACAGATTTGATAAACTGATCCGGCACAAAAACCCTTAACTCACAAAAATCTTCCTGGATAACATGTTGAGCGGAAAGAATACTTCCTTTTTTTGCGAAAATACAATCACCGGCCTTGAAAACATATTCACGTTCCAGGGTTTTCAATACCATCTCGCCGGCGATTGCATAGGAAAAGAAATTACTATCCCACCAAAGATTATTTGCCTGCGCATCTTCTTCAACCGGACAAATTATTTCAATAAATAGCAGGTCATCTACTTCAAACTTTTTAAAGAGGTTGGTATTCTTAATATAGTCCTGGATGTTTATCATGCACCTGGCGTTTAACAGCATGATAAAGTTAGGACAGTTTGCAGCATAATTTGGTTTTTAAAAGAACCAGCCGGACAAAGGCAATACGGGTACAGCAATACGATTTGTGGGAATATTATGCCGTTCGTCGAAATAATCAGCTATAAAGACTCTAAACAGTTATTTTGCAATTAATAATTACATGTTTGCTTTTCGCATTTTTACAGATTACTCTCAGGTCAAAAGGCTATTAAGACACCTGCTGTTTTGGATTGCTTACTATTTGTATGATGGACCTATTTCGGCTATCATTGAAACTGATCCCCTGGCAAGGGTACAGATTGCCGCTTTGGCATTACCTGTAAAGATTGTTGCCACCTATGCTACTTTATACCTGGTAAAACAGACGTATCAGTATCAAAGTAAGTCAGTAAGATTCTACCTTTATCTTTTATTATCTATTGTCTTCTTTGGATGCCTCCAACGGTTGGTAAGTTATACAATCATTTACCCCGTTTATTATCCCGACGGGCTGAATGTCGGTTTGTGGTATCTGCCGAAAGTAATCATTGAGACTTTTGGAGTATATTCCGTTGTCGCAATAGTGGTGGTCCTGCATGTCGGAAAGCAATGGTATCAAAGCCAACAGGAAAAACAACAGTTGAGAAATGAAAAACTGGAAGCGGAATTACAATTCTTAAAGGCACAGATTCATCCTCATTTCTTATTCAATACGCTTAACAATCTTTATGCGCTTACAGTAACTCAATCGAAAAAAGCACCTGAGATCGTGGATAAGTTATCGCAACTACTTAATTATATGCTTTATGATAGCAACAAGACAGAGGTTTCCTTGCAAAAGGAAGTAGCGTACATCGAAAACTATATCACGCTCGAAAAGATACGATATGAAGATCGCCTGGATGTATCCCTGAATATCTTTGATAATATCGAAAATATTGTAGTTGCGCCTTTGCTGATATTGCCATTCGTCGAGAATAGTTTTAAGCATGGATTCGGGAATGATATTGGAAAGGTTTGGGTTAATATCAATATTTTAATCAGTAAAAATCAGCTGATCATAAAAGTCGAAAACAGCAAATGCAGCGCAGAATCCAGTTCCCGGGTGGTTAGTTCCGGTGGCATTGGGTTGACTAATGTAAAAAAAAGATTGGAACTGATTTATAAGGACCGGCACGAGCTCAACATTGTGAATGAAGATACTTACCTGGTTGTTCTCAAAATAAAATTGTAATTATATAATATGACTTGCCTGATTATTGACGACGAACCACTGGCATCGGAGTTGATCAAATCATATATTGAACGGTTGGATGGACTGTTGCTGGCCAAAATTTGTTCGAATGCGATAGACGCAATGGCATATCTGCAGGGTAACTCTGTAGACCTGATTTTCCTCGATATCCAGATGCCAAAAATTACAGGCATAGATCTCATGAAATCATTAACGACAAAAACGAAGGTGATTTTTACAACAGCCTACCGGGACTATGCCATTGATGCATTCGACCTCAATGTGATTGATTATTTGCTAAAACCGATCACCTTCGAACGTTTCTTTAAAGCCATAAGTAAGGTATATAACTTCATGGCACCGGAAAACACAAATGAAATTAATTACAAGCTTTTACATGATTATAATGCTTCTTATATCTTCCTTCGTGCGGAACGCGAAATGACTAAAGTTTACCTCAAGGATATATTATATATTGAAAGCCTTCGTGATTATGTGCGTGTAAAAACTTTGAACTACGAAATCATCTCCTATAATAAGATCAGCTATCTCGAAAAAAAACTTCCTGAAAACAAATTTATTCGTGTCCACAGATCTTTTATTGTACCACTCGACCATATTATCACATTCACTCCACAGGCTATAAATGTGAACGGACATACAATTCCAATCGGGCGCAACTACAAAAATCAAACCATTAAAGCGATTACCCGGTTAAATATCATTCAGAACTGATAACAGGATTTTAATTATCATTTTTTTCTAAGTCCTTATCACACCCACACGACAAACGCCTTTTGTCTTTTAAAAAACACTTCTGTCGCAAGGAAGGATAGCTCGTCGAATCTCCGTTTAAGGATCCCGATTTTCCTATTGTTTTGTAATTAAAATTGGCAATCGCAGGTTTTGTTTCAAAGGTTAAACTTATACGGATGGCACTAATTAGCATTCAAATCAATGGGCGGAACTATAATATTGATGTTGTTCCAGAGATGCCACTTTTGTGGGTGATACGGGATTTTGCAGGATTGACCGGCACAAAATATGGCTGTGGGATCGGCCAGTGCGGTGCATGCACCGTACATCTTGATGGAAGAGCCATACGCTCATGCACCATTCCTGTTTCTGCTGTCAAAAACCGACAGGTGACAACCATTGAAGGAATTTCCAGTTACTGGAGCCACGCTGTACAACAAGCCTGGCAGCAAGAAGATGTGCCCCAGTGCGGATATTGCCAGGCAGGGCAAATTATGAGTGCTGTTGCACTGTTAAATGCAAACCCGATGCCCACAGATGAAGAAATAATAAAAGCCATGTCAGGCAATTTGTGCCGTTGCGGTACTTATCACCGCATCCATCTGGCAATTAAGAAAGCAGCATCAATCACCAAATAATTTCGTTGAAATGCAAAGAAGAAATTTTATCCGCTCAGCCTTTTTTGCAGGTGGTGGTCTTATGTTATCCTTTGAATCTTTAGCCGGTAAAATCTGGCTTCAAGACTTTAACCAGGTGAGCGATATCCGCCTGGGAGATTTCATCAGAATAGAAACGAACGGAGATGTTTTGTTCCAGTTTGTGAAGCACGAGATGGGCCAGGGTGTTTCGACTGCAATGGCACAGATCCTCACAGAAGAGCTTTGTGCCGATTGGGAAAAAGTAAAGATCGGATTTCCAGATGCAGATATGAAAAAATATCAAAACGACAAGAATGGCGGACATGATACAGGAGGAAGCTGTACAATCACTTACCAATGGGACCTTTTGCGAAAAGCCGGGGCCACAGCCAGGGAGATGCTGATCGCGGCGGCAGCAAAAAAATGGAATATTTCTGCCAATGACTGCTATGCTTCAAATCACTTCGTGTATCAAAAGATAACAGGCGAGAAACTTTACTTCGGAGAATTAGCCGCTGTAGCTGCAAAATTACCAGCCCCGGTGGTCGTCACATTGAAAGAACCCCGGAGTTACCAGGTCATCGGCAAATCAAAATCTGCAAAGCTCAATCCAAAAATTGTTACAGGAGAACTAAAATACGGCCTGGATATAAAAGTGCCCGGTATGTTATATGCGGTCATTGCGCGATGCCCTGTTTTCAAAGGTAAATTGAAGCGGTTTGACTTCACCGCGGCTATGAAAGTAATTGGCGCCAAAAAAGTTTTTAGCACGAAGCCAATTGCCGGGCTGCAGTTGAATGCACCCTATATGCCTTATGATATTCGGGAGGGCGTAGCCGTTGTGGCAGATTCTTTCTGGGCCGCAAAACAAATGCAGGCGAAACTGATCATAGAATGGGATGATGGTCCTAATGGCCGATTGAATTCGGAAGACTTTGAAAAGCTGGCCTGGCAGCGGGCAACACACCGAACTGATCCTACCGGCTACATAGGATCTGAGAATGCGATGTCAGACCTGGCGCATGTCAGAAAAACAATCCGGGCTTCCTATGTGTTTCCACATCAGCTTCACTCCTGTATGGAACCGCTTAATTGTACGGCACATGTAAGCGAGGATGGCTGTGAGTTCTGGCTTGGTACCCAGGCTCCGCATCTCATCGACAGCGAAATACAACGTGTCTTTGGTTTTCCATCAGACAAAATAAAAATTCATTTGTATCCATCAGGCGGGGGATTCGGAAGAAGATATTATCCGGATATGGCTGTGGAAGCAGCATTCATTTCCAGGGAAGCTGGCTCTGTTCCGGTGAAAATGATCTGGACAAGGGAAGATGAACATCAATGTAATTCAGGTCATCTTTTTCAGCATATGGAATACCAGGTTGCACTTGATGAACAAAATAATCTTTATGCCTGGTATGAAAAAGAATTAAGGACTTATACCTGGGCAGCACGTTATACCGATCCCAAACTTCCTTCTATGGCATATAAGATTCCAAATATCCGGTTCGACTTTGAAGATTTAATACAGGAAGAACTCGTTCAATCTTCTGCCTGGAGAGGAGTAGATGGACATGGACGGTTTTACAGTGAGTGTTTTATTGATGAAATAGCAGCAGAACTTAAAAAGGATCCTTTAGCATTCCGTTTATCGCTCCTCGAGGCAAAGGATACTTTTATTGGAGATCCCATCCCTCTTTCCGGTCTCAGGCTTATGCGTGTTTTGAAACTGGCTGCGGAGAAAGCAGGATGGGATAAGCCCGTTAAACCGGGTCAGGGCAAGGGTATTGCAGTCAGCAGCTTTGCTTATAGCTACTGCGCGGTAATTGCTGAGGTTACGATGCGTGAAGAAAAACTTGCCATCGATAAAATGACTATAGCAGTTGATTGTGGAAAAATAATCAACCCTTCCGGGGTGGAGCAACAGATAATCGGTGGACTCATCTGGAGCCTTACCGCACTTTTTTATGGTGGTCTTCCAATCAAAAACGGGCGCGCTGTACAAACCAACTTTCATCAAAACAAATTACTCAGGATGAATGAGTGCCCGCCAATAGAAGTTTGTTTTGTGGAGACAGAAGAAGAAAAACCGGGTGGTGTTGGCGAAATATCCAGTCCACTTGGTGTACCGGCGGTATTAAATGCCATATATGCCGCAACAGGAAAACGGATCAGAAAAATACCTTTATCGTTGCATGGTATTAGCCCGGTATAGCATAAATAACATCTTCTTTTATATCGAAGCCGCATTTCTACTGCATCTTTATTCCAACGTCTTTTTTATTGAATGGACCAAAAAGCAAATCACTGAATTACGACTTCTTAATGTTGAATTTCATAAATTAGCTAAAGAAAATTCGTATAATTATTCGCTTATGGGACCCAACAATAAATGGGAAGAAGAATTAAGCCTGCTTAAATCAATCCTTCTTAGTATAGGACTGACTGAAACCATCAAATGGGGAACTGAAGTATATACTCATCGGGGAAAAAACGTAGTCGCTGTTGTCGGATTGAAAAATTATTTTTCACTTTGGTTTTATAACGGAGTTTTTTTAAAGGACAAATACAAAGTTTTGGTGAGCGCAAAAGGTGGAAACACAAAGGCGTTAAAGCATTGGCAGTTCACCACAAAAGCGGATATCAACGAAAAAATAATAAAAGAATATATAAAGGAAGCTGTTAAAAATGAAGATGAGGGCCGGGTTTGGAAGCCACAAAAATCTGAAGCCGTAGAGATGCCGGAACTTCTGGTCGCCACACTGAAAAAAAATAAGACGATGAAGGCGGCATTTGAAAAACTCACGCCCGGCAAACAAAGGGAATATATGGAGCATATCAATTCAGCCAAAAGGGAAGAAACAAAAAAAGAAAGGCTGGAGAAAATGACACCGATGATTTTGGCCGGACTTGGCTTAAACGACAAGTACAAGAAATAACTATACTTAGACCATAATTTTACAGATGCTTGATCTGCTACACATCTGTATTCCAGGAAAGCAGATCAATTATTTTAAACTGTTTAAAAAGGCTGTTGCCGCTAACTAATTCTTACAAGTTGAACATTGTTCCTTCACGTATCTGGAAAGTTACGCCTTTTCTTAGCTTTTAACCATACTGTTTTTGTTTAACCGCTTGCATAGGTTTCAGGCATTGTTCCCTGAAAAATTGTGTTGTAAGTTCAGGAACTCACTTTTAGATGCGAATCTAATGGAGTATTATAAAAGATAATTTTTTAGAGGAGTAGTGCGCTTTAAATTTGGTTGTTCGTATATTCCCGATCGCTTTAATATTCTTTATTTTGTCAAAGAAAAAATCATTTATAAAAAACAAGTTCTTCTTAAACTTATTCCTCGTCTCATTTTATTTGTGCCCTTTGTCTGCGCAGACTTATGGGTTGCATTTTGCAAGTAGGGAAACGATACCTGAAAAAAGGACATCCCTTGAATTGACCCCGCATCAACCACTTTGTTTAAAAGAAGCCTTTTCTATTGACTTTGATATTCATTTCACTCCTGGGCAGGCGCGTTACTCGGGTTATATTTTACGTCTGATTAATAAAAGTTCCGAAAATATCGATTTGTTGTTTGACATCGGGATACGCTTTTTAAGATCGTTTATAAGGGATCTTTTACCAATTTAAGTTTTAAAGTTGGCGACCACTTTTTTAACTGGAACAAAATCAAGTTAAGTTATTCAACGTCCCTTGGATTAAGCCTGCACGTAAACGATGCTTTAATAGGTAGTCAGCAAGTGAAACTTAAAGATCGATGCATTAAATTTTTTTTTGGAGCCAACCAATACCAGGGATTTCGAAATAGTGATATTCCGCCAATGGACTTGAAGAATGTACGGGTAACAGATAAAAATTCATACTACTATTGGCCGTTAGACAAGTTCTCAGGAACATCGTTTTTTGATAGCAGCGGTAGCATGGAAGCAAAAGTAAGTAACCCGGTTTGGATAGCCCCTCTCCATTCAAATTGGAGCAAGAAATTGAGCTTTCATGTAAAAGGTAATGCAAGTATAAGCTTTGATCCTGTAACAGAGCATTTGTATGCAATTGGCAACGATTCACTATACACCTACTCTGCGGGCGAAGATAAGCTGACAGCACAGGTGTCTGACTTTGGAAAAAAGCTACCAAGGGGGAACCAGGCTTTATTTTTTGGAAATGAGAAAAAAATTTTAAACTTCTACCCGGATAACAAATCTCTATCTGAATACGATGTAGTGGCTAAAAAAAACAATTCATCTTTAACCGGTAATGGACGACTTCCGGCTTTTTGGCATGCTAATAAATTTATTTCCGCTGTTGACAGTTCCTTATATATTCTAGGCGGCTACGGATTTAACAAATATAAAAATACAATCCTAAAATATCATTTATACCGACATACCTGGGACAGCATTAAAACGACCGGCGACTTTTTTGCGCCCCGTTACCTTGCGGCAGCAGGGGTAAACAAAACAGGGGACACGGCCTTCATCATTGGCGGCTACGGCAGTGAATCCGGTGATCAAATGCTCTCACCAGGTTATTTCTATGATTTATACAGTTATGATATCAGGCATCAAAAGTTTGCCAAACGCTACACATTAGAAGCACCGGCAGAACATTTTGTGTTCAGTAATTCTTTAATTGTGAATGATTCAGACCGCACCTATCTGGCGCTGGTATATCCCAAAGATAAGTTTAACACCACTCTTCAGCTTATTAAAGGTTCTCTTGATAAGCCTGAGTATGAATTTCTTGGCAATTCCTTTTCCTATTCTTTTTTTGATTCTAAATCCTATACCGATCTGTTTTTATGCAAGAATAAAGGCGTGTTACTGGCTGTAACTTTATTCAGGATCGATGATGTCAAAGGGGGTGGCTATGAAGATGTATCAAATCTGGCGCCTGATCAACTGGCGAAACTGGCTGATGCAACGATAGTGAATGTCTATACAATCGTAGACCCGCCCAATGCCTCGGCGTCTCCACCTGCAGTGCCTGCCAACGGACAGGGAATAAAACAGGCCTATAAAACTACAGCAATAACCATTCTTGCATTAATTGTTACTGGCCTGGTTTTCTTCCTGTTGTTCAGGCGAAAAAATAAAGCGGTCACATCCCGCGAGGCTTCGCTGCCAATAAAGGGAGCACCTGTCGAACCAATGCACATCTACCGCGGTCCCGCGAATTTTGATAAGGAAGATTCCACTGGCGCAAAGATCTTGTTGTTTGGAGATTTCATTGTTTTAGATAAGGAAGGAAATGATCTTACCAAAGCATTTACACCACTTTTAAAAGAACTCTTTCTTATGATCCTGGTTTATACACTCAGGTTTGGAAAGGGTGTTTCACTTGACAAACTCAACGAAAATTTCTGGAGTGGAAAAGTAGCACATGAATCAAAAAACAACAGGGCCGTAAACATTGCTAAACTAAAGACCGTTTTGGATAAAATAGGTTATTGCACTATAAAAAAGGAAGGTGCATGCTGGACCTTCGCATTTGACTCTGACAAAGTTTATATCGACTTTGCTGAATATCTTAAAATAAATGCAGTGCTGCAAGAAAATAAGTTGAATATATTGCTGGGTATTGCCACTAAAGGCGGCTTTCTACAAAACGAAAGTTACTATTGGCTGGATGATATTAAATCAGAAATTTCAAACAAACTCATAGATAGCCTCATCCAGGCTGCCCATGAGCTCAATACTAATGAATCTGGTGAACCACGTGTTCAGATAGCCAATACGATATTTCTATTTGATGAACTGAATGAACAGGCGCTAATTTTAAAATGCCGCGCCCAAATTTCGCTGGGCCGGCACGCATTGGCAAAAGTGACCTACGAAAGATTTGTTACCAAGTATCGTGAAATTTATGGCCAGGATTTTAAGCTGGCATTTCAGGATATAATTAATAATAACCTGCTATTTTAAAAAATCCGCTTTTGTTCCGGTGCACAGAAATTATTCTTACCGGAAATTTCGTGGGTATCAATGCACTACGAATATATAAATAAGATATTTATATATTAATCCTCTATTAATCCTTTCATTAAGCGGCACGCTAAACCGTCAGCAGATAATTTCGTCTAAACGATTGGAATACACTCCTGAAGTTAAAATCGTCAAGCTTGTCATAATGAAAAAAAACCTACTGCTTACAGACCTTATTTTAGAGGCATTTTCTCCCTTCCGGTTGTCGGTCCAGAAAATCGAATTGAAAATTGACGCCAGTCTTTTTCCGCAATCGCTACTATCTCTCATATAATCCTACTATTCAAAGTTATAATCCATAAACAAATACGCTTACTATAATTCACAATGCCAAAAGCTACTATGAACAAAACGAAATTTGGAAAACAGTTCGGTCGCAGTGTCATATTACTGCTGATTTATTTTACCGGGCCACTGCAATCGCATGCACAAAACTTAACTCGGGAGATTGTCGTGAGGGGTACTGTAAAGGATACCTCAGGTCCCCTTATAGGTGTTACAGTTCGGGTAAAAGGCACACCGGTTATTGTTTTGACAGATAAAGATGGAAAATACATTATTAAAGTACCCGAAGAAATGCAACACTTATATTCTCAAATGTCGGTTACCTTACTGACGAACATAAGATGGGTAAGGACCGGATAATAGACGTTACCCTCCAACGGGATGCAAAGGCACTGGAGGACGTGGTTGTTATTGGGTACGGAACGCAAAAAAAATCCGATCTGACAGGTGCTATTTCAACCATAAAGGCTGCCGAATTACAGCAGTCAAAGGCAATATCTTTCATGGATGCCATGCAGGGAAGAAGTGCCGGCGTACAGGTTACATCATCATCAGGCGAGCCAGGAGCAGCAACAACAGTCACCATACGCGGTACAAATTCTTTTAATTCCGGTACGCAGCCATTATATGTAATTGATGGGGTACAAATAGACGTCAACAGTGCAGAATCTGCCAGTTCGGGACTCGGCAATACTGCACAGTCTAATCCGATGGCGGGAATTAATCCATCCGATATAGCTTCAATAGAGATATTGAAAGACGCTTCTGCCACTGCTATCTTCGGGTCCCGGGGAGCAAATGGCGTGGTGATCGTTACCACCAAAAGTGGAAAGGCGAACACTTCTGTTTTAGAATTTAACTCTTATGCCGGTGTTTCATGGGCATCCAAAAAACTTAAAATGCTGGGTGCACAGGATTATGCAAATTACCGGTTTGAGGCTGACGGGCCCATCGATAGTATCTGGTCAATGGACAGTAACGGAGACGGTAAATTGGATGCAGCGAAAAATATGACTGGCATCCCTACGCATGATTGGCAGGATGAAGTGTTACGCAAAGCGATCTCACAAAGCTATAATTTAAGTTTTAGCGGGGGTAGCCAAAGGACTACATTCTTTGGATCTGCCGGTTACCTGAATCAGGAGGGTCTTATATTAAAAAATAAATTTGAGCGATATGTTTTTAATGTAAAAGTAACGCACAACGCAACCAATCGTCTTCGTATTGGTACCAATATAAATGCCTCACAGGCAATCGGGACCGGTCCTGCATCAAATGGCGGCGAGGGGGTAAGGAATTACAACGGGCTCATTCAAAATTTTTTATTGTATAAGCCTGTAAATGTGCCCGATCCCGGGTTTCTTGCCCTTGACCCCGACGGCGGAGCCTTCGGTAGTCCGGTCGATTTTGTAAACTATGCTTATAAAAAATCCCCGCTGTTCCGCATTATAGGAGATCTGTTTGCGGATTACCGGATTATGAATGGCCTTACGGTAAATGTGCGCACCGGCGCAATTGTAACTTATTCTTCCAACAAGGAGTTTTACCCTACTAATACCTCCTGGGGGTTTGCTACAAACGGAACAGCTATTCTAAACAACAGTAACAGTACAAACTGGTACGAAAGCAACACACTAACCTACACAAAAAGGATTCGGCAAAATCACACAATCACGGCTCTCGCTGGTTTTGAGGTGAACTCTTATATCAGTGAGACATTTGCCATGGTGGGACAGGGTTTTGATATCCAATCAATCAATGCGGTGGATAATATTTCGAGTGCTAAGATCTTAACCTTACTGCCAACGACAACTAAACTAAAATACAATAGGGTTTCTCAATTTGGCAGATTAAACTACGGTTACAAAGACAGGTATTTGCTGACAGCTACATTAAGGAATGATGCGTCTTCCAAATTAGGAGAAAGTCATAAGTCGGCATTGTTCCCTTCCGGCGCATTTGCATGGCGGCTATCTAATGAAAAGTTTATGGCAAAACAGCAAATTTTTTCTGATATAAAATTCAGGGCAAGTTTTGGTGTGACAGGTAATGAAAGGATACCACCTTACCAATCGCTTTCGACAACAGCCAATGTGTATTATTCATCGCCAAATGGCGGGGCAACACTGGGCGTCGCACCGTGGATATATGGCAATCCCCTGCTTACCTGGGAAACCACTTACCAATACGATGCGGGCATCGATTTCTCCTTGTTGAAAAACAGGATAAGCATTTCAGCAGATGTCTATTTGAAAAAGACAAAAGACCTGTTGTTACAGGCTGACATACCATCGCAAGCCGGCTATATGAAACAATGGCAAAACCTCGGTCGTATTGATAACAAAGGCGTGGAGTTTACTTTAAACACAATAAACCTGCGCAACAAAGATTTTACATGGTCCAGCAATTTTAACATCAGTTATAACCGGAATAAAGTTATTGAATTAGGATCTGTAAGCTATATTCCAGTGAACATTACAGGTAGCGCCATCACTTCAGTAGGTAGGGTAATTGTCGGGCAGCCTATTGGCACTGCTTACGGATATGTCTACGACGGCATTTACCAACTCAGTGATTTTGATATATCTGGTTCAACCACTACTTTAAAATCCGGAGTACCCTTTATACAGGGGCGGACCGTAAAGCCCGGAGATATCAAATACAAAGATCTGAATGGTGATGGTAAAGTAGATAATACAAACGACTACACTGTAATAAGCAATAGCAATCCCAAACATTATGGTGGCATTGCAAACAATTTGAAATATAAAAACCTTGAACTGAATGTGCTGCTGCAATGGTCCTACGGTAATGATATACTGAACACAGGTCATTACCGGTATGAAGCAGGAGCTGGTTATTTCGCCAATTTAACAGAGGATTACTGGAAAAGCCGCTGGACGCCTGAAAACCCAACGAACGAAGTGGCCGCGTTAAAGGGACAGGGCAAAACTGACATCTCTTCTTATTATGTGGAAGACGGTTCTTACCTGCGTCTGAAAAACATTACGCTAAGCTATACTCTGGGAGAAACGAAAACGCTTAAAAAATCAGTTTTATCAGGCCTCCGGTTTTATGTAACAGCAGAAAATCTGTATACGTGGACAAATTATACAGGCTTCGATCCCGAGATAGCCTCCTATTCACCTCTCTTACCGGGCATTGATAACATCGCTTACCCGAGAAGTAAAACGATCACTTTCGGTTTAACGGCTAAATTTTAATTACAATGACAAGAATAACTTATTTATATTTTATAGTACTGGTAACGCTTATTGCAGGATGTAAAAAATTCCTGAAAGAAGAACCTTATTCAGTTGTAAGCACAGAGAATTTTTATAAAACATCTGCAGATGCCGAACTTGCAATTACCGGCGTGTACGATATTTTAAACACCACCAGTATACAGGGCGAGGGTAACCAGGCTTTGTGGGGCAGGTCTATGCAATATCTCACTTCCATGGGCTGCGATGAAATGATCGGTGATGTCACGTTTGTTAGTGCTGATATAAATTTTCTTACTCTTTGTAATTATACATACACATCGGAAAATACATTGCTTTGGTATACCTACTTCGCTTTGTATGCAGGTATCAACCGTGCTAATCTGATTATAGAAATGGTGCCCGCCATTAACATGGATGCCGCCAGGAAAAAATCTATCATCGCAGAAGCTCATTTCATGAGAGGGATGTTCTACAGTTATCTGGGCTGGCTTTGGGGCGGTGTACCGTTGGCAGATTCTTCTATAGTTGACCCTAAAAGTCCGAGGGCATCTATCAAAGAAATAATGGAAAGAGCAGAATCGAATTTTATGTACGCCTACAATAATTTACCGGCACGCAACACCATCGCAGGCAGGGTAAATAAATATACTGCTGCAGGTTTTCTTACGAAATTATACGTGTACATAGCCAGTTGCAAAGAAAACAACGTGGGCAAGTCATTAAACTTTCCTACTAACAGTTTTGATTGGGTAGATAGGGATGCAGCTTACAAGTTAGCGTTGCAATACGCAAAAGATGTATACGATAACAGTGGTTACCAGATGATCAGGCCCTTCAATTATCTTTTTCTCGCCGCAACCGAGGCAACTGCACGCAATGAACAAATGATGGTCGTACAGGCGGGTACAGGTGGCAATCAGGAATACATTGTATTTACTTACCTGGCAGGTCCAACGGGTAACTATACCCTGGTTGCCGGAACTTATGGTTGGATAAGACCGGTAAAAGAAGGATACCAACGTTTTAACGCAAACGATGGAAGAAGGGCTCTGAGCTTTAGCGGTCAAATTCCTACTACTGCAGGCTTTACAGTCATCAATGGATATAAATATTATACCCCTGCTGCTATTGTCACAAATCTTTCCAATATCTGTATAAATAAATGGAGGGAAGACGATCCCAAAGACCGTGCTAACCGGGGTACTCCCGCCTGGGCCGGTGAAACGGATTATGGTATTCTCAGGTTCGCTGATGTTGTACTGATGTATGCGGAAGCAAAATTTAAGGCAGGAGACGAACCAGGTGCGCGTGCACTGTTGCGGGAAGTGAGGCTGAGAGGATGTAATGACAATGTAACCCAGGTAAATGCGATTACCATAGCCTACTTCAAAACTGATTTCATGCAGGAATTGCTCGATGAAAGGTCGAGAGAACTGTTGGGCGAAGGCTGGAGAAGGTTTGATCTGATCAGGACCAACAAACTGGAAAGTGTAGTGGCGGGCCTTGATGTAGCGGTAATGTTTCCAAGGGAAGATGTGCCTGCGGTAAAAAACAATTTCAGGCCCTATAAGATCTGGTACCCAATTCCAAGCAGGGACATCGCCACTAATGCCAACCTCATTCAAAACCCCGGCTATTGATAGAGCTGCGACAAAACACCACCATGAAGTTAAAAATCAATACAACAGTATTATTTACGCTGATAGTTTTATTTGCCGGGGCACAGGAATATAATATCCTCAAATACAAAGCAATTGGCGATGGTAAAACGATCAATACAATTGCCATTCAAAAAGCTGTAGACGACTGTGCCTCTAAAGGCGGTGGCACCGTACTTGTGCCAGCCGGAACATTTGTAACGGGAATGATTAAACTAAAGACTAATGTAAACCTTCATCTCAGCGCAGGCGCAATAGTACAGGCTGTCGCTAATGGTACCATATACCCCAGCCTCTTAATGGTGGACAATGCGGAAAATGTTTCGATAACAGGTACCGGAACATTGTTTGGGAATGGAAAAAATTTCACTATAAAAGAATCGGCGCCTGGCAGGCCATATATTCTTTTTGTAAAGGAAAGCAAAAAAATACTGATCGAAAATATCACACTTAAGCAATCTGCCGCATGGTCGTTGCGGCTTTATAGAAATGAACATGTGATTGTTAAAGGTGTATCTATTTACTCTCATGCGAATTTTAACAACGATGGTATCGATATAGACAGCCGTGACGTGGTGATAACAGGATGTATCATAGATTGCAGTGATGATGCCATTTGCCTGAAGAGCGAGGACCCGGAAAGACTTTGTGAAAATATTACAATAACAAACTGCATTGCTGCATCAAACTGCAATTTCATAAAAATGGGCACAAGTTCAAGTAAAGGATTCCGGAATATAACAGTGAACAATTGTGTACTCAGGCGTGCTTCAGAGTCACCTTTGCACCATTGGAACATTAAGCCGGCAAATTATATTTCAGACTCAATAACCGGCATAAGTGGGATTGCACTCGAAATTGTAGATGGTGGGGTTTTGGACCAGGTGAACATTTCTAATATTTCGATGACGGGAGTACAGACTCCTATATTCATGAGGCTGGGCAGTCGGAAAAATCCGACAGGCTCTATGAAAAATGTACTGATCAGTAATATTATCGCAACATCGCAAAGCCGCATGACAAGTGTTATATCAGGGGTCCCGGGCTTTTACATTGAAAATGTAATACTGAGGGATATCATTATCAACTGTATAGGAGAAGGTACAAAGTCCGATGCAGTGCGTAAGGTACCGGAAAATGAAAAAGATTATCCTGAGAACAGGATGTTTGGCTGGAGCCTGCCAGCTTATGGTTTATATATCAGGCATGCAAAAAACATTGTTCTGGAAAACGTGCAGTTTAATTTGATGAGCCCGGACCAGCGTCCCTGCATTTGGCTTAGTGACGCGCACAAGGTAAAAATAAGGGGCTTAAAAACTCATAATGGAGAATTGGATGAGCGCCTTATCATGCAGTCCAATACATCAGATATTACAGTGGAGGAAAAACAATGAAAAAACTTTATCCAACAAGCTTGCTTGCCTGCATTTTTTTTGTTCTGCAACCGGCATTTTGCCAAACATTCACCGCGACGCCAGGCAGAACCTTTGACTATTATAATACTATCGGTGTCAACATTCATTTAAGATTTTCGGGCGTTTACCATAATTCATTTGAAAGTATTATATATCCCAAGTTAAAGAAGCTGGGATTAAAGCACGTACGTGACGGTGTACCATATAAAGGGTTCTTAAACGCAGCTGATACTGCGCTGATAAAGACCAGGATGCTGAAATGGTCTCCTACTGGAGCTTACCTTCCAGGCCCAACAAAGTGGCCGCTTTTGTGCCCCATATCAGCACTTATTTTGACCGCGCCAACTTTCACACTTATGATGCAGGTAATACCAACAGCAAAATGTTCCCGTCTTCTTATTACGACCTGACAAAAAATTTTATGGAGACTATACGGCATGGCGAGCCTTTTGTTATTACCGAAACAGGTTATGAAAACGCTCTTAACTGGAACGTTCCCGGTTCTGCAGGTTACAATCCTTCTACCTATCATTATCTTTCGGAACTGGCCTCGGCAAAATATTATTCTGTTTTATTTATTGAAATGATCAAACGCGGAGCGCATAAAGTCTATGGCTATGAATTTATTGACCAGAGCACTTCGGACCAGGCAAATAGTGAAAAGAACTTCGGATTACTGCATACCGATGGTTCTGAAAAGCCCGCTTTTACTGTTGTAAAGAACATGATCGCTATTATGAAAGATAACAATGTTGTTTTTACCCAAACGCCACTAACTTATAAGTTGAGCGGAGATACTACAGGGCTTAAAAATTCATTGTTTCAAAGAAGTACCGGCAATTATGTTTTAGGCATATGGCAGGGTATTAACCGGGGTGTCTGTTATGACTTTCCCAACTTTCAGGACCTCCCGGCGGATAGTCAGAATATTAAACTGATCTTACCTTTTAAAGCAGCGGTTATAAATGTTTATCAGCCGCTTTATTCAGCAGAGCCCATATATACTTTTTTAAATAAGGATACAATTAATTTAAACGTTCCGGATCATTTGCTCTTTGTTGAATTTTCATCATCAAGCTTAGCCAGGGAGGATAGACAGGGGTCCGGAAAAAACAAAGATGAATACGCAATGTCAGCTTTTTCCCAGCAGGGCCAAAATTCAGTAAATGTTTTGCTTAGTACTCCTGCCATTGAGGAGGGTGATTTAGCAATTTATAATTCCGCAGGTGTCTTACTGGCAAAAAAATCAATCGTTACCTCTATCTCAAAAAGTTGGATTACCATCAATTGTAATATACCATCAGGCGTTTATCTGGCAGTTTTCAAGTCGGCTGCAGGGATACGTCACAGCAAATTCATAAAATAAGATAGAATATATTTGTCCATGCGCATCAGTATTCTCTTAATATTTCTTTCCTGTTATTTATTGGCTGTACCAGCTTTTTGTTTTGGCCAGCAGAAAAATATCCCTGCAGCAAATGATCTTTTTAAACCTTTTCTTAAAAGCAAAGGTGGCAATGTTGTTGAGCTTACCGTCGAACAGGATTCGGTACTCGTGCGGCGTACAAAGTTTTCTTCTAAAAACGGCATTAATAAAATCTATTGCATTACAGCATCCCCGATCAGCAGAGGTCGATATCCTGCCATCTTATTTTTTCATGGTGGAAGCAGTCATGCCGATGAATTAAAGAGATTATTAAGGTCCTATGCCGCAAGAGGCTATGTAGCTATGGCCATAGATCTGCCTGGCATCTGCAACCCGGATAAAGCAACGCTATCGGAAGGCCCATGGAGAAACAGGGCGAAGGAACCCGACTCAAGGTTTGATATTGCACAAGGCATTCAAAACAGTTCGCTTACTGATGCCGTTACCGCTAGCCTGGAAGCATTCAATATACTAACTGGCATGTCAAATGTCGATGACCGGCGCGTAGGGCTTACCGGCTTTTCATGGGGTGGTTATATGACAACGATGGTTTCAGGTTTATTGGGCAATCGATTGTCAGCGGCTTATTCAGTATTCGGAAGCGGATTTTATGACAGGGGTTCAAAATGGAAAGACCTGTTAGCGGCTATGCCTGAGCAGCGGCGCTCTGACTGGATAGAAAATTTCGACGCGAGGCGCAAAGCGTCAAATATCAAATGCCCTTATTTTATCGAAGAAAGCATCAATGACGAATACTTCTGGCCTGACGCTGTAATGGCCACGCTGGATGCTGTAGAGGCTGAAAAAGGGTTGACATGGGGGCCTAACCTTGATCATAAAAGGCTGGATGCAGGCGAACACATGCAAGCCCTTTATTTTGATTATTATTTAAAAAGAAAGGGTGCGCCATTTGGCAAGATCAACATAGAAAGGACGACGGACAACAGCGATGAAAGCAGGGATGTATTTGTAAAAGTTGCAATTCCCAAAAGTATTACTGCAACCAGGGTTTTGCTTTATTATGCAGACAAAAATACTTTACGTGCATTAAAAACCTGGAAGCCGATAATTGCAGTGAAATTGAGTGATGATCACTATAAAATAACCATTCCTTCTGTCATTATAAAAAGTAATATTAATTATTATGTCTGCATTACAGACTCGCGCCAGGTTAGCACATCAACTTACCTGCAGTAATTAGCATCATTGATTTATTGTGAACCGTAAACTATACAGAACATCATTTGCCGCTGAATCGATAAGGCTGAATATTTTGTTCCATCATCAGTTAGTGTAATCGCAACTAAATCTGATCCTGAGATCCGGGTGAATGCGACAACAAAGTGTACAAACCGACTGCCCTTATAAGTCTGTCATTAACTCGTTTACGCAATCGCTCAGGCTCCAATACAACCATCCCATCACCAAAACCCAGTATCTCTTTTTCAAGTTCAAAATTGAGTTGCACCTTGATTGCGATCACGATCCCATCATCACGTCTTTCGATCAATTCCTGTGAGACATGCAAGGGTTTTGTTTGTACATAAGGAGCGTTTTCATGGTTCACAAATATTTTCACGATTTGTTTCCTGAGATTTTCACTAACGGTAACACCTATCACATCCCGGTAATACTGCTCTACCGATAAATTTTTATTGGGGATATAAGGTTCCACCTCATCAACTGACAAAGTTTCCATACGATCCAAGGCGAGGGTCAATAGTGATCCATCTTTTTTCTTCACGCCAACGCAAAACCAGCGGTTCTTAAACTCTTTCAGCCACCAGACATGGAACTGAAACACAGCCGCCTCCCTCGCCTTGAAAGAACAATATTTAATCTGCAAGGATTTACGCTGGATGATTGCATTGTACAATGGCTCCAGGAATTCCAAACCTTTCAATTGCTCATTCTTTTCGAAATCAATCACCGGCTCCGTTTGATGCGCTGCTGCATAAACATGATCTTCCAGTTTCTGAACGACTTCGTTGAGATCTGAAAAATGCGAGAACCCCTTAAACTGTCTCAACATCTCTACTGCTTCGTTCATTCTTGCCAAATCCTGGTCGCTCAGTGGTATCCTGGTGATACTATAGCCCGCATCCTCGTAGGTATAGTATTTTTTTTCGAGCACAATAATGGGGGCATTATAGCCTAGCTTATCACTTCGCATCATTTGCATATCAGCCTGTATTGTTCTCTTGCTGATACCTTTGTCGATTCCTTCCAGTTCATATAAGGCATCCGAAACGGCATCAATCAATTTTTCGAGCGTCCATTTTTTGCGACGGTTGCGCAGGCAGGCATCGATTGTTTTATAGCGGATCAGGGCATTACGGTTTACGGGCATCGAATGTTTTTTTGCAAACTAGAAAAATAACTCCAACTACGCAAGAAGACTGCGTAGTTGTAATACAACTTTGTTTTTACAATACAGCAACGCGGCAAAAAGCGTTCGAAATCAAAATTTAAAGATCAAACAATGGAACAATTAAACATCACCCCGACAACCTTACTGGAACTTGGTTTCAGCTCATCACCTGCAATTCCGTTGATTATCGGTACTGTTGGTAGTTTTTACCAGCCTGGTGAACAGGCAACCGCTATGATTCATTTGAAAGCGTTGTTAGCTGCACCGGGGGAGTTTTTAAATGATCCGGTATGGAAAAAATGCGCTGAAGCACTAATGCCGAAAGCTGATGAAATCATTAGTCTGAAATCAGCATCACCCTATAACGTTTACGGCTCTATGCAAATTGAGGCCGGAGCCCTCAGGCAAATGGACTTCGCTGTGCAACTACCCATTGCAGTTGCCGGAGCCCTGATGCCGGATGCCCACCAGGGTTATGGCCTTCCGATTGGAGGTGTGTTAGCTACCAGGAATGCTGTTATACCTTATGGTGTGGGTGTAGATATTGGTTGCCGGATGTGCCTTAGCATTTATGATATTCCTGGAAATCATCTTGAAACAAACTTAGCACAGTATAAAAGAGAACTGATTGCAAATACAAAGTTCGGTGCCGGTGCGGGATACCATGGACAATATAAAGCAGATCATGCTATTATGGAAGATCCGGCTTTTAAAGCAACGCCGCTGACCAGGAACTTGAAAGACAAAGCATATTCTCAACTTGGAAGTTCCGGTGGTGGTAATCATTTCGTAGAATTTGGTATGATAGAAATGATGGCGGCCGATAATGAGTTTGGATTACCTCCTGGCAATTACCTGGCCCTTCTCTCCCATTCAGGTTCAAGAGGTTTCGGAGCAGTTACCGCCAATCACTATTCAAAGCTGGCAAGGTCCATATGTAAACTTCCTAAGGAAGCAGCTAACCTGGCATATTTCGGGCTTGATAGCTCAGAGGGACAGGAATACTGGATGGCTATGAACCTGGCTGGCAACTATGCATCAGCCTGCCATGAAGTGATACACCAAAAACTTACGGTTGCTATTGGCGGACAGCTGTTGGCCAGGGTGGAAAACCATCACAATTTCGCCTGGAAAGAAAAGGTTAATGGAGAAGAATTAATTGTACATCGAAAAGGCGCGACACCGGCAGGCAAATGTGTATTGGGTATTATTCCCGGCTCGATGACTGCACCTGGTTTCCTGGTGAGAGGTAAGGGCAATGAGGCAAGCCTTAATTCTGCTTCGCATGGTGCGGGAAGACGGATGAGCCGTACAATGGCTAACAATAGTATCACAAATGATATGCTTCGCGAACAACTCAAAACGCATGGAGTAACGCTGATCGGGGGTGGAACTGACGAAGCACCGACAGCTTATAAAGATATCCATGCAGTAATGCTTGCGCAAAGTGAGTTGGTTGACGTGATGGCTAAGTTCAGTCCGAAATTAGTGCGTATGGCGGAGGACGGAAGCAGGGAAGACTAGTGAAGAACAGTTATGAGTGATGAGTAATGAGTGATGAGTGAGTTATGAGTTGAGAGTTATGAGTGAAATTAAAAAAACATTCCTAAATAGGAAAACGCGCTGAAGGTGATGCGATAAACCAGATGAGGGTCTTTAGCGCCCCATAGTGCCAGGATGATTCATTTACTGGTATGCTGTTATCGATGTTTACCCATGCACCAGTTGTCTGTCAGAGGTTCGATCCCTCTTCCCGAAAGGGATAACTCAGTGGTAGAGTAACAACCTGAATGCTGGTTCGAATCCAGCCTCCGGAAGGAGAAGTCTAATGGTTTGACACGGATCAATTCCCATGAAGCCGGCCGCTTCTAAAACTGGCCACCCGGAAACTGGTTGATTGTTTCATGCCTGGCCGATGCAGGCAGCCTGACCAGAAACCTGAAAAAGCAGATACCGCTATATCCCGCAGGTTCAAATCGTTCCAGCCTTCATAAACCAGGCATGGAACGAACTGTTCCCAAAGGTTTGGCTAAAGCCGGATCCGTTGATGATCGGGGAAATAACAATTGGTTTCCTTTTACCAAACAACCTTAAACCTCAATTAACAACCTTAAACCTTAGTTCAAAACCTTAAACCCAAACAAATGTTTACCGGAAAAATAAGAGCCTATACCAAAGGGCTCGTTTTTAAAAATAACAGGCTGACCAGGATCCTTGATGAAGGAAGATACTGGCTTATGCCCGGAGAAAAATTGGAACTATATGATATGTCCCAACCGTTTATTACCAAATATGATTTGAATGCCCTGCTTCAGTCTGAAAGTCTTTCTGAAAAACTGATCGTTCAGGAAGTGAGGCAAAATGAAATTGTATTGTTATTCGAAAACGGTTTGTTCAAAATGATTCTTACACCAGGCAGGTATGCATTCTGGAAGGGGTATGCCAATTACAATTTTGTGTGTGCAGATATCAGTAAGATCGCGATAACAGAACCGATTGACCGTAACCTGTTAACCCGTCCGGAATTCTCTCAATACATTCGTGTTTATGTTGTGGAAGCTTATGAAAAAGGATTGATGTATGTTGATGGAAACTTCAACAGTGTCCTTGAACCAGGCATCTACTATTTCTGGAAAAATGCGGTTGCTATAACCGTGTATAAATCTGACACACGTGCATTGCAGTTAGAGATGAATGGGCAAGAGATTCTGACAAAAGACAAAGCAAATCTCCGGATCAACTTTTCGCTGCAATACAGGCTGGTAGATCTTTTCAAATCTGTACTCAACAAGGAGTTCGACAAGCAGCTTTATGTAATGGCTCAACTTGCTTTGCGTGAACAGATCGCCACCTATACTTTGGATGAACTTCTTGAAAAAAGAGATGCGATATCACCGTTGATCCTTGCCCAGCTTGGAACAAAAGCTGCAGATATGGGCGTATTAGTGCTGGCCTGTGGTATGCGCGATATTATTCTGCCTGGTGATGTTAAGGAGATTATGAACCAGGTGCTGATGGCCGAAAAGAAAGCGCAGGCAAATACTATTATGCGTCGTGAGGAAACCGCTTCAACAAGGAGCTTGTTAAACACTGCCAAACTGATGGAAGAAAACGATATGTTGTTCAAGCTAAAGGAGATGGAATATGTAGAAAAGATCGCAGACAAGATCAATAATATTTCCGTATCAGGCGCAGGCGATCTTGTAGGTCAGTTGAAGCAGATTTTTGTGCCGGCGAGAAAATGAAAAGATATGAGGTTTTGAAACTGAGAAGGATCGCCATCAATCTTAAGTCACAGAAACAGCTATTTAGCTCTGTTTTGATGTAATAGACTCAATACCTTGCAAATCATCAAAAGATTTGCAGGGCTTTTTTTATGGCTTTAATAAGCCATCCTTGTCGGGAAGACAAGATTGTAACCTCTTGTTTGGGCTTAATCTATATTAACTTATTTTGATCAGTGGGATTTTAAGAATGGCAAATATCGTTCGTCCATGCGCGGTAGCCTGAAACTCAACTATGAACTAAATGAACTTGGTCTGAAAGTATTGAAAGGTGCATAAAAAAGTTATCCTGTCATTTAATGATTTTAATCAATCCTTCTTTAATGAGTATGAAAGATTCCTTGTAGGAAAGAAAAACCCATTTAATAAAGAAAGAGGGTTGTTGAATGATACCATCTTTAAATATTCTTCTACCCTGAAATCTTTCCTAGAATGAGAAGGGTGTGCCGTTGACTATGATTCAGAAGATTACACAGCACTCGGATTTGAGAACACTTTTAAAGTATGAGGGGCAAAATGAAAAGTCTTTGGAAAATGCGTTTGATAAAACTTAATTATGCTTATGATACGGATAGGTCGCTTTTTAAGTCATTTAAGGACAGTAAATATTTTTAAATTACATTAGATGTTAGCTTATGGTTTCATTTTCCGGCGTTATGAATACTATAATCCTTCTTGGGGCAATTCAGGGACTGATAATTTGCAGTCTGCTCTTTTTTTCACTTAAAAACAAGCAGGCGAATTGTTTTCTTGGAGTGTTGATCTTACTCATGTCATTAGCTAGCCTCAATCTTTATGGCACATATAAAAACTGGTTCAATTCGAATGTCTTAACCTTTATCACCCAGCTGTTGCCATTGGTGATTGTAATGCCTGTGGGGCCACTAATTTATTTCTATGTGCAGAGTTTCATTGATTCTTCTTTTAAATTCAACGGAACGTTAAAAAAGCATTTTTACCCCTTGATCATTGACCTGGTACCATCTTTATTGCTTATAATATATATTGGAGGGGTGACCACGGGAACGCTGACTAACAATCCTGTGCCCTGGGGAATATTCATTGATAATTATAATGTGTATGCGGATGTACCAAGATGGATATCCGTTAGTTATTATGTTTGGCTATCTGCAAAATATCTTTCCAAAGTAAAAGAACAGGTAAACGTAACCGCTGATCACCGATATTTTGGATGGCTGCATAATTTCATTCGAGTATTCTTGGTTTTCCAAACTATATGGCTTCTTTATTTGATTCCCTACATCATTCCACGATACACTGACTGGATGCTTAATACCTTTGGCTGGTATCCCGTTTTTGTTCCGCTTGCAATACTAATTTACTGGATGGGAATAAAGGGGTATATAATGTCTTATACCATCCGAGATAATGATAAAAAAACAAAAAGCAAAACCATTCTTAATGTTGAAAGTATCAATCCAGCCATTGAAGCACTCAGAAAATCAATGGAAGAGGACAAGGCTTTTCTTGACCCTGCAATTAATCTGACGTTGTTGGCAGAACGCACCGGAATTAGCTCAAGGACGATATCTATGATCGTGAATCAATATTTCCAAAAAAGTTTCAATGAATACATCAATGAATACCGGGTAGAAGAATTCAAGAAAAGAGTTCTTCACCCCGAATTAAGTCATTTTACTATTTCAGGTATCGCTTCCGATTGTGGCTTCAATTCACAGGCAACCTTTCAGCGTACTTTTAAAGATCTCACAGGAATGTCTCCTTCCCAATTCAAAAAATCGGCCTCTAGCTTCAGGCCCGATTGCTAATAATGGATTTTTAGTTCTCAAATCATGATTTGAGCATAGAAAAACAGCAGATTTCTGGTTTTTCACTGGATTTTTGGGCTTAAATTATTATTATGCAATCGTCAGTCTTGGTTCTCTTTATTTCACTTCTATTTATAAACAATCTTCATTCGCAAGTTCATTCACCAGGTATTCCCTCTGTCACTGGAAAACTGGATCGATACATGCAATCAGTCCATAATGCTGGGCGGTTTAACGGTAATGCCCTGGTTGTTTACAGAGGTAATATCGTGTTGCATCGAAGTTATGGTGTAAAGGATACTGCGGCCAAAGTACCGCTGGACACAAATTCGATCTTTCTGATAGCATCTGTCACAAAGACCTTTACGTCAGCAGTAGTTTTCAAGCTAATTGAGGAAGGGAAACTGGATCTGAGAGATAAGGTTAGTAAATACTTGCCAGCCTTTCCAAACGGAGACAGGATTTCAATCAGGAACTTACTTACTCATAGTTCCGGCATAGGAAATATCGACATCGAAGAGACGGATACGATTGCATGGAAACCTTTAAACAAGGAGCAGGTCCTGGCTGCGTTTCAAAATGAGCCTTTGAAGTTTTCACCTGGGAGCTCATTTTCTTATACTAATTCCAACTACTTTCTCCTGGGCTTAATCGTCGAGAAGGCATCCTCTAAAAGTTACTATGATTTAGTAAGACAATACATCCTTCGACCTATGGATATGTTTCACACCGGATTTGACTTTATTAATCTGACTAATCCTGACAAAGCGTCAGGATTTACAATGCTCTCCACTGAAAAACGAGTCCTTGCTCATAATTTAGATTCGACTATTACGCTGGCATCCGGGGATATGTATAGTACAACAGGCGACTTATTGAAATGGGCCAGGGCGGTGAACGATACCCAGTTTTTGAAAAGGCGGTCATGGGATAGTGTATTCAGCGTATTCAAAGAGAACTATGCACATGGTTGGTTAGTTAGAAAATTTGCCGGAAAAAAATGTTATTGGCATTCCGGTGGCACATTTGGCTTCGCTTCTGTTCTTGCACGATTTCCTGACGATGACCTCACAATTATTCTTTTGAGTAACGTCCAAAATAGTTCCAATCAAACACTTCTACCATTTTCCGAGTTGGCGTCGATAACTTTTGGAAACGAGGTCGCTGATTACTCGGAAGAAGTCATTAAGGACATTAACCCGAGGGACTATAGCGTGTACATTGGTACATACTCCATGAAAAGTGACAGGAATCGTAAAATGGTGATTGCAATAAAGAATGGGTATTTGACGGCAACTTTGCCAGGTACAGCTTTACAACTAGAATTTTCTTCAAAAACGAAGTTCTTCTTCAAAAATCTACCGCGTGATATTTTCGGAGAATTTATTGTCGACGGTGGCAAGGTTATCAAATTGATCATGAACCAAGGTGGACAATTTGAATGGGATAAGATCGAGTAAGAGTGAGTTTCAATATTCCGTTATGAAAGCAATTAAGGATTTGTATGCATATAAATTAATTTAGAATTCTTAGTTTGATAATGTGATTCCCTTATACCTGAAACATCGTTGAAGAACGCTTTTTAAAGGGAAACTTTAGATAGCACCAAATAGACTAAAAGTTCACCTGATAAGAAAGGAAGCCATTGAAGCTTTTACAAAAAAATGCTCAAAGCCGGGTGTCATTCGATCAACGGTGTACCAGACTGAAACATACCGAATGAGAAGAACAGCCTGATATGCAGGTTACTTTACCCAGCACGGATTTATTAGGATATGGTTCAAGCAGGGCTGGTTTCGATATTGAGGGCAATAAGTATAGGATGATTCGCAAATATGCTTTTGACGACAAAGCATAACTTCATTTGTATTTTAATTCTTGGTTGATGTAAAACTTAAATGTCTGTAGGACACGATATATAAAATATGCGAATTATGGCCTCCGCATTATCACTTGTTTTTCTTTATGCCTTGGATACGTATAGGATTTCTTGCTGAATGAATCACACCCAGGATAATTATTTCATTTGCTGTGATTTTGTATACAATCAGCCAGGACAAACAAACAGCTCTGCGGTATATCTTTGTTTTAGTAGGTATTTGCTCACATTCCCTGAAAGCAAAAGGGTTTTGTTCAATCTTAGTTATCGTTTGCCAAATAGTTTCGACAACTTTGATTGCATTTAACGGCTGCTGATTGGCAATTGCAATAAAGTCAGAAATGTCCTCAATATCTTGGAAGGCTGAGTTAAGAACTCTTACTTTGCGAGCTTTTTCAGTTGATTTTTCTTTTTGGCCCATTTTGCCTTGGCATCTTTTAAACTCATAGAAGGTCCGTTTTCACGGCTTTCAACCCAATCCTTAAATTCCTTTGTGGTCAATGGCTTACCAGGGAACACCAAGGAATTAAAATTTGGCTTGGCAATGATATTAATAAAGCGCTTTTCCTGAAGGTCTTGCAAAACTTTTAGGGCATTATCGTTAGTGATTTCCAGAGTCAGAGTTTGCATATAACTAAATAATTTACCGTTGTAAAAATAGTAAATTATTTACAGGCTGTGTGTTGTTTTCCTTCTATTGGGGCAGAAACCGACCTGCCAACACGATATTTCTCTGAAATTATAGGATATCTTTAATAGGTCATGAGTTTGCTTTTTCTAAATTTCATTTAGGTTTCTGCTCCCTAGCAAGATAATTGATAAGGCCGTTCTCTATATAGAATTTCACGCTATTTTGCTTTAAAAACCTTTTTTTTCAATTCATTGGCTTGATTTCCATACGCATTGCCTTTTGTAGCATTTCCAGGTTGTTTTTGTTTCGTTCATCATTTTTAATTACCATTTCCCTTAAATCAGGATTAACCTGGTATAAACTATCCGCAACCTCCAGATTGTTCGATTTGAAAAAGCAAATGCAAATGCTTAATACAATATCAGCTTTCGTTTTTAATCAATTCAAATTAATCTGATAATAAAATCCCGGGGCTTACCCGGGATCTTTACTATTTCAAATACTTCTCAAGATTTTTCTTAAAGAAAGCAGCACTATCTGTAACACTCTGCATCGGATCTTTAGCAAAGTTGCCACCCTGTTCTATATAGTAGTATTGTAATCCAGCCTTTGTTGCCTCCGGCAGTATAGTGGTGTAGTCTATGGAGCCGTTACCGAGTTCTGAATAGTCCCGGCTTTTTTTGTCCATGTCTTTTATATGCCACATAACAAAACGGCCAGGCTGTTTGGCTATCAGCTGTGCAGGAGTCAGTTTTGATGAAGGCATAACCCAATACAAATCCAGTTGTAATTTTACCAGCTTAGGATCTGTTTCAGCCATGACAATCTCGTATCCATTCTGTCCACCATGATCGGTAAATTCAAAGTCATGATTATGATAAGCAAATCCGAGACCGGCTTTATTCACCTGTTCCCCGATAGTATTCAGCTTTCCGGTTAATTGTTTGAAATGATCAAGTGTTCTGAATGCAGGATCAAGCCATGGCCAGGTGATGTATTTCTGGCCGAGAGAATGAGCGCCTACAATGCACTGATCAACAAAACGCGCCATTTCATCCGCAGGTTTGTCGAAATACTTTGTGAAATCATAATGTCCGCTGGTGGTGATCATTTTGTTATCTGCTAATAGCTTTTTGAAATCAGCAGACTTCATTCCATAATAGGTACCTTGCACGGCATCATAGCCATAGGTTTCAGAATCTTCATAGCCTATAGCAGATACCTGTTTGATGGTACCCACCACATCTTTCCGCAACGGTTCCCTGATGGTAAAGAGCTGGATGCCCATCTTATACTTCGAAGCCGGCAAACGCCGGAGAGTGTCCATTGCGAATATCGATCCTGGTATCAGCCCGGCTGACAGCGCGATAAAATTGCGGCGGTTAAAAATTGATTTTGGTTTCATGACAAGTTTGATTGCTTCGTTGAGTTAAAGAATAGGTTGCCACGAACTTCAGCTCGCAGCAGGTAGTACCTGGGCTGAAGATAAATAACTTTGGATTCACTATTTCGAACAATCTATAACCAACAAATGACCGCGGACGGAAAGCAAATCAAAACCAGGACTTTCAAAATTGACGCTTTAAACAAACCAGTTTGACGTTTTAAACAAAATGACTTTCTTATGCTGCAGGTAGTTTTGTCTTTAAATTATAAAACTTAAAATTATAAGAGATGAAACTAACAGACAACTACGATGGAGCATTGCAGCAACCCCTTAACTCAGGTTTTGATGCAACAACAAGTGTTCATGATGTTATAAGCGGAATTGATCTTAAAGGCAAAACGGCAATTGTTACCGGGGGTTATGCGGGAATCGGCCTGGAGACCGTGAAAGCCTTTACAAGAGCAGGCGCAAGGGTGATTATCCCTGCCAGGGATATTCAAAAAGCTGCAGCCAACCTGGAAGGAATTCATAACATAACCCTGGAAAAGATGGATCTTATGGACCGGCAATCCATAAACACTTTTGCAGAAAAGTTTCTTAAGACCAATACCCCGCTACATATCCTGGTTAACAATGCCGGTATCATGTGGGTACCACTGCAACGCGATAAACAAGGCTACGAATCCCAGCTTTCTACCAATCACCTGGGCCATTTTCAATTAACAGCAAAGCTCTGGCCATCTCTGAAAAAAGCCGGCAACAGCAGGGTGCTGGCGGTTTCTTCATTCGGTCATCAAATGTCACCTTTCAATTTTGAGGACCCCCTTTTTCTAAACAGGGAATATGAAACATTGCAGGGTTATGGACAATCCAAAACTGCCAATAATCTTTTCGCGGTAGAGCTTGATCATAGAAGTAAAGATTATGGTGTGCGGGCATATTCATTGCATCCGGGTTCGGTAAATGGTACTGATCTTGGTCGTGTAGCTCCTATGGCTTTATTTCAGCAAATGGGTACTCACGATCAAAACGGCAATATTTATCCTGAAGTGGCAGCTAAACTTAAAACAGTGGAGCAAGGAGCTGCTACCACAGTATGGTGCGCAACCAGCAATTTGTTAAATGGAATCGGTGGTGTGTATTGTGAGAATGCAGATGTCGCAGAACTTGATGAAGGCAATATAGAACATAATTACAACGAGCCGAATTCGCTGCGTGGCATTAAACCCTGGTCGGTAAATGCTGAGAATGCAAAAAGATTATGGAGGTTGAGTGAAGAATTGACGGGGATATCATTTCCGGTAAATTGATATCATAGGCTGTTATTGATTTCATACCTTATATCTTCATCAAACAGCTTCCATGTATACTTTTATAAAACCCAGGCATAACTTATCGTAAGCCCCATGCATAAAAAAACCTTGCAACCCTGTACTCGCTAATTTTGTAAATTTGCCAGAATGGATTTCGAAACAAAATATATAAACAAGGATATCAAAATATCTGAATTTACGGGCAGTTCCTATAAAACGGAAGCGATGTTTGAGGATCATCTTCTGGTCTGGTTTATATCAGGTGAAACAAAAATCATCCAGGCAGAAGCCACTTATCATTTCAAGGCTGATGATATATTTCTGATTTCGCGGAATCACCTTGCAACCATTATCAATTACTCTAAAGAAGGCAATTCACACAAGGCGGTTGCCATGCATTTAACCAAAGAAAGATTAAAAAATTATTATTCCAGGCATAAACCGGGTACCAGGGGAAAATCAATCCGATCGATCTATCTTTTTTCAAAACATAAATTGCTTGAAAGCTGTATGGCTTCCCTGGTGCCCTATTTTGATTTGGGGGAAGATCTGCCTGCTGAAATCGCCGATATAAAAATTGAAGAAGCTATCACCATCGTGAGATCCATTGATAAAAACATGGATAGTGTGTTGGCGAATTTCGACGAACCCGGGAAAATTGATCTTGCCGATTTTATGGAACGGAACTTTATGTTCAATATGACTTTTACAAAGTTCGGCTATCTTACCGGCCGGAGTCTTTCAACTTTCAGAAGAGATTTTAAAAAGACCTTCAACTCCACGCCTCAAAAATGGCTGACAAAAAAGCGGCTTGAGCTGGCGCACTATCAAATCGCAGAAAAGCAACAAAAACCTGTGGACGTTTGTTGGGAGGTTGGTTTTGAAAACCTCTCACATTTTTCCTATGCCTTTAAAAGTCATTTTGGTTATCCGCCCCAGTCCCTGATTGCCCGGCCTAAGGTCAACTTCGAACACTTCTCAACAGCACCCTGAATTACCAGTTTTGGGTACTTAAACGGCAGAGCATTCCCTTCAGGACGGAATAATTTAAGGCTTCGCTTGCTCTGACTTTTCAATACTTACTATCCCTACTTTTTCTGTTTTACCTTTCAACAGAATCTTTCCCAATGCTTCTGCGGAAAAGCTTCCATCTAAAAAATCTTGATTTGATTGTATTTTGCCGAACAAAAATTCAGAAGAAAGAAAACTTTTATTGAACTCGTTGCATACACTCTGAATCCTTGAAGCAACGTTTAACGTATCACCATGATAAGCAATTTCCCTTTTTACTTCCCCGATTTCAACAGCAGTAACCTGGCCGGAGTGAACACCTGCCTTAAAATTTGGAACCATGCCATAATTTGCCAGGTAATAATCTGATCTTTTATGAAACTGCTCAACAGTTGCAAAGTAAAACCTGATGCAATAGCTGTTTTTCAGCCCTTCTTTTTCGGCCCAGGTTAGAATTATTTCATCCCCGGCGTACTGGTAAACCTGGGCCCGGTGAGGGAACAACAATTCATTAATATCAAAAAAACAATCCCTGATAAAAGAACTGTATTTCAAATGACCCAACTGCTCAGCAATGGCAGTGGATGATTTCAAATCCATGAACATGAATATCCTTTCCTCTTCTTTAGGAGTACGATATTTCCCCAATAGCAAGGGTAACAGTACTCCCGGTCCATACTTTTTATTTACCTGGTTGATAAAGCTTATCACAAGCGTCATAAAAAAATAATAAATCAACAAGGCATGATAAGTGTATCTCCATGAAAGCTCGTTCAGGGTAATTCCTTGTACATACATCGATGGGGAAATAAACAAATCGAATAGTGAAAACCTTATCAAGGCCACAAGAAGAGTCAGCACTGCCAGTGATCCCAAGGCCTTGATCACGATTACTTTTCCAAGTGATTGTTTCCTGAAAAAGTTTTTTTCGAGATAATGACCTGCCAAGCCAAGAATTAGTCCATACAAAACGCCCAACATTACAGCGATCAATATAACTGGCCCGGACTTTTCAGCTAAAGGAATACTAAATGCCTGGCCAAAAATCCTGAACTGAAGGTCTATTATTGCGACGAGCAGGATATTTGCAACAATCCAAAAATTTATCTGGATAAGTACATAGGTCAAAACAGGAAACCTGGCAGTATATCGTTGTGCCATTACCGTGTACTCAAATTTTTCTTTCATCCGGTCATTTTATTTTCTTCCTGGATTCATGATCACAAATCGGGCTTATGCAAAAGAAAGGTGTTTCTTTTAATTTTTGGAAACTTCCTGTCAGCATTAAATATTCTTTTATCTTTAAAAAAATCGTGAATTTACATACAGCATTGATGTACTATTTTTATCAACCTGGCTAATTATAATATTTAATATTTTTCAGGCTGATTGTTTTCTAAAGAGATTCATATGGGCCATTTACCAAAGCTGATTTCAGATTTAGCACTGATATTGATGGCAGGTGCGTTTATAACGCTGATATTTAAAAAAATCAGGCAACCGCTGGTCCTGGGATACATAATAGCAGGATTTCTTGTAGGTCCGTATTTTCATCTTGTTCCCACTGTTTCAGATTTACAAAATGTTGATACGCTTGCCGAGATAGGCGTCATATTTCTCTTGTTTAGCCTTGGTCTCGAATTTAGCTTTAAGAAGCTGGTACGTGTTGGGGGATCCGCGTCCATTACAGCATTCGTAGAAATAGTCTTTATCACCGTAGCAGGTTATTTCCTTGGTAAATTAATGGGCTGGAGCACAATGGACAGCCTTTTTTTAGGCGGTATGCTTGCCAGTTCTTCAACAACAATTATCCTGCGGGCTTTCGATGAGCTTGGTGTAAAAACAAAACGGTATGCCGGGGTTGTATTCGGTGTATTGATCGTAGAAGATATAGTAGTGATCTTGTTGATGGTATTGCTTTCAACCATGGCAGTTACCAGGCAATTTGAAGGAACAGAAATGATTTTTACTGTTCTAAAACTGTTATTCTTTTTAGCTATCTGGTTTATCGCGGGAATTTTTCTTTTGCCGACTTTTTTAAAAAAGGCAAAAAAATTAATGGACGATGAAAATCTTCTCATCCTTTCCTTAGGGCTTTGTCTTGGGATGGTAGTGTTGGCTACAGTGGTTGGTTTTTCTGCAGAACTCGGCGCTTTTGTAATGGGTTCCATTATAGCTGAAACAACTTCAGCTGAAAAAGTTGAACATTTGATCAAGCCCGTAAAAGATCTGTTTGGGGCTATATTTTTTGTATCAGTGGGAATGATGATTGATCCGAAAGCCATGGTAGAATATGCATGGCCCATTCTTTGGGTTACCCTGCTTACATTGTTCGGAAAATTAATAAGCACTACAATAGGTGCTGTGCTCTCCGGCCAACCATTAAAACAGGCGATCCAGGTCGGTATGAGTATGGCACAAATTGGTGAATTTGCCTTCATAGTTGCAACACTGGGCCTTTCACTTGGCGTTATCTCCCCTTTTCTTTTTCCCATTGCTGTGGGAGCATCAGCTGTTACCACTTTTACGACCCCTTATCTTATAAAATATTCAGAACCATTTTCTGACTTCATAACAAGGCTTCTCCCAGACAAATGGATTCGCCGGCTAAACAGGTATTCATCCGGTACGCAAAGCATACAGGCTGACAGCGACTGGAGGATAGTGCTGAAATCATATATACAGATTTTTATTACCAATGGAATTATCCTGATTGCGTTATTGTTAATTTCAATGAGATTTATTGATCCATTCATACAACAACAAATTGCCAATAAAAACTTGTCTGCAACAATAGCATTATTGGTTTCACTTGGTATCTCTGCCCCTTTCTTCTGGGCATTCATGGCAAAACGGCCAGGTAACCTTGCCTACAGGGAACTTTGGCTTGAGAAAAGGTATAACCGTGGGCCTTTGCTGTTAATAGAAATCCTGAGAAATATTGTTGGTGTTATAGCTATCGGTTTTTGGGTTAACAAGCTCGTTTCTACCCAGGTTGCATTATTATTGGTGGTTCCTTTCACCATTTTAGTCCTGGTTATCTTTTCAAACCGGATTCAAAAATTATATCAGCGTATTGAGGGCCGCTTTATCAATAACCTGAATGCCCGTGAAAATGCAAGCACAAGCAACGATTCTTTAACAGAAAAAATCAGGGATCAGACTACTAAGATGCAATCAGACTTAGCTAGCTGGGATGTACATATTGCAGAAATGGAGGTGAAGCCTGATGCGGATTATATAGGGAAAACATTGGTTGAACTGGGATGGAGAGAAAAATACGGAATAAATATAGGGTACATTAAACGCGGCGACAGGTTAATGCGGGTTCCGGGTAGAAATAACAGGCTTATGCCTTTTGATCATGTTGGGATAATCGCGACGGACGAACAGTTACAATTGTTTAAATCCGTTTTCAATGCAACAGAAGTTTTTGCCCAGGATGATAATGAAGCCGGCGAAATTACTCTTCAAAAAATACTGGTTGATGAGCATACAAAACTGAAGGGTACCGATATAAGAAGTTCTTCCTTACGCGAACGCACCAACGGCCTGGTGGTTGGCATAGAACGCGGTAAAGACAGGATATTAAATCCTGATTCTGCGACCATACTTGAATGGGGAGATATTATCTGGATTGTTGGTGATAAAAAAAAGGTTCAGCAGTTAACACAGGAAAAATAATTAACTATTTATTTATGCATTGAATTGCCTTAGATGATGGTCTGCATGTTTGTAAGCAAAAATTCCGATTTCATCAACGGTCATTCGGCCAAAAAAATCGTGCACAAAATCCGGGTTTGAAAAATGCTCGTATTCGCCAATAAGTTTTATCCAGGTATTTTTCAGCATTTCAATATCCCCCGTTTTGTCCCTGACAATAAAATAGCCGGTGGTTGGCATGTTCTTTTTTATGGGCCGGTCATCCTTCACTTGTGATTTCAAAGCCATTTTTCCAAAAATTAACCCTAACAGACTTTGCTTATATCCTGTCTTCTTTTTCCCTAATACCCATTCGTCCCAGATAGTGCAATGTTTTGCCATTTGGCAAACTTCCATCTTACCCCATTGCCGGACACTGTTTTTGTCAAGAGAGTTAATTCTGTTAATTAATTCATCCCTGTTTGTTTTATCAAATATTGTTTTCATCCTTCGATGTTTTTATTTAGTTTCCTGAAACCTGGTATATATGCCTGTCTACGAATCCTGCCTAAAGATGAGCAGGGCCGGTGACTTTGAATATGTTCTAAAATTAGTACAGGTCTTAAGATCGGCCGCTGTGTTAAAATGACATTCAAAGGTGTATTTTGTGCCATATTTATTTATAATTTCGAAGAGAATATTACTTAAGTAGAAGAGCACAATACTTAAGTAATTGATGAGTATAACACGCTAATAACTATGAAACATATTTCGATCCTGGTTTATGAAGAAGTTGTTTTAACTGCTCTTTCGAGCATTACTTCGCTATTGATAAGTGCTAACGACGCGGTTATCCGCAGAGGCAAAGCTGCTCCTTTCCAGATAGAACTGGTCGGGGTACATTTAAAGAAAGTACAGTTAAAAATGCCAGTGCAATTCGTTTGCAATAAGACCATTTCAGATAAATTTGAAACTGATGTTATTGTAATCCCGCCTACGATCACGAGCCCCGAAGACATAAATGTTTTGTTTTCAAAAAACAACAACCTGATAAGCTGGGTAAAGAAAAAGTATTCCGAAAAAGCACAGATTATAAGTCTTTGCACTGGTGCATATTTTGTTGCAGAAGCGGGTTTGTTAGATGGGATGCCCGCCACGTCTCATTGGGGTGCAATAGAAGATTTACAGATGCGGTATCCTTTGATTGATTTTCAACCTGACCTGGTTGTAACAAATTCAAAAGCCATAATCACCGGCGGAGGAGGTTTTTCATCCCTGAATGCGGTGTTATATTTTATTGAAAAAAACTGCGGTAAAGAAGTTGCAGTGGAGTTAAGCAAGTTTTATGGGCTTGATTATGGACGAACATCGCAAAGCCTGTACAATATGTTTTCAGGACAAAGGCAGCACAACGATCATGAAATCCATAAAGCTCAGACGTATATCGAGAAAAAATTTAAGACCGACATTTCAGTTGAACAGATTGCCGTGAAGGTAAATATGAGCAAGCGTAATTTTATACGTAGGTTTAAAAATGCCACATCATTAAACCCAATAGAATTTATTCAAAAGATAAAAGTGGAAGCAGCAAAAAAAGCATTGGAAGCCGGAGAAACCAATATAGCTTCTGTGACTTATGGAGTAGGTTACAATGATTTGAAAACCTTTAGAACAGTGTTCAAAAAAATAACCGGGTTAACTCCAATTGAGTATAGGAACAAGTATAATGTCTAGACTCTTTTGTAGATTAAAATCATTTTTCAATCCATTTTATTTTTTCAACTGCTGCTAACATCTCATAGAGGATAAACATAAATTGATACCCTGGAAAGACCAGGAAGATTTATGACATCCAGAACAAGTTTATCATTTGGCGAAGGCTCGTGAATATTTTCCAACAGATTAAAAAACTGTAGAGCAACGTATCCATGATGATCAATTTGCAGGGCTGGCAGGGAATTACTTCTTCCAGACAATTAAGTGTGAGATCTATTTGCTGTTGGGTGAATGCCATATTATCAATTGATCATTTTTTTAACGTAAGGTCTTCTTTAGCCGCCCACATTGCAATATCCTGTTTGCTTAAAACAGCAGCCATCAGGTCTGGAAACTTATCCGGGGTGCAGGCAAAAACCGGAATCCCGAGATTAGACAGGAACTGGGCATTACCCTGATCGTACATAGGAGCTCCATCGTCATTTAAAGCCAGCAGCACTATAACCTGCACACCTGCTGCTGCAAGTTCAGCGGCCCTCTTCCGCATACCAGCCTGGTCGCCACCTTCATACAGATCAGTAATCAGCACTAAAACAGTATCAAGTGGCCTGGAAATAATTTGCTGGCTATATGTTAATGCTGCATTGATGTCTGTGCCGCCGCCGAGTTGTACACCGAATAACAATTCAACCGGATCTGTCAGCTCCTCAGTTAAATCGGCTACTGCCGTATCAAACACGATCATCTTTGTCTTAATTGCAGGGATAGATGCCATGACAGCTCCAAAGATTCCGGAATAAACAACCGAGGTACCCATTGAACCGCTTTGATCAATACATAACACTACATCTTTTAATGAAGATCGTTTTCGACCATAGCCGATCCTTGTTTCAGGGATGATGGTTTTGTATTCCTTTTGATAATGTTTAAGATTTTTTTGAATAGTAGCGTGCCAGTTAATCTCATTATGTTTCGGCCTCCGGTTGCGGGCCGATCGGTTAAGGCTACCCGAAATTGCCTGGTGCATTGGTTGTGCTAATTTTCGCATAAGTTCATCCACTACTTTTCTTACAACCTGCCTGGCGGTGTCCTTGGTTTTGTCAGGTATCACCCGGCTGAGCGTCATAAGTGTTGCTACAAGATGAACATCTGCCTCTATGTTTTCCAGCATTTCTTTCTGAAATAACATTTCTGTAAGATTCAATCTTTCCAAAGCATCCTTCTGCATTACCTGCACCACCGTATTGGGAAAAAATGTACGGATATCGCCAAGCCAGCGGCTTACACCGGGTGATGATGGTCCCAGCCCACCTTTGCGGTCGCTATCATATAAGGCTTCCATAGCCTGGTCCATCCTCAGGTCCAGGCCAGTCAAAGAGAACCCGGTACCATCGTGTTGGTGACCTCCCAGTATTAACCGCCATCTGCGTATTTCCTGATCGCTATTCATTTAACTAATTTTATATCCGAACAACTTCAACATAACCGGTATTCCTTTATTTGCTCTTTCCTCGTCGAAGCCTTTTTCAGTCTGTTTTACTTTTGTTATACCACCTGCTTTTGCTTTTTCACCCAACTTTCTTCTTTCAGACTGGGAAAAGTTGGAAAAAGTTCTTCTTAATAAAGGAAGCACCTGGGTGAATACGTCTTCATTTAATTGTTTTATCCACTCATTGATGATAGTCCAGAGATCGTTATCCAGCAATAATAAAGTTCCACTGCCTTTTAAAAATCCTTCGAGCCAGGCAGCCGCTACTGCTGGTGCGTTGGTGGAAGACATGGCTAAATAAAATACCGTGACAAGTTGATCGCCTTCGATCAGTCTCTGATCCGTCAGCAAACGCGTAGCATAACCCGCAATAAGAGGAGATGTATTTTTTCCGCCGGCTATAAGAGATAAAGTTTGTTGCCAGCGTTTATTGATATCTGTTTCCTGGATAAGATTAACCGCATCATTCATTTTGTAAAACAAGTCAAACAAGTGCCTTGCAGCATCTTCATCAATCGCCGTACAGGCCGCAGGGAGGCTGATACAGATCCTGGTAATCATAGAGTTCACTATACCCAGTACGAGGTCTGCATCGGTTTTGCGTACGTTCCCATATCGTATGATGTTAACCAGGCCTGGTATTACTTCCATTAATTGAATAACGTCACCACTTGCTGCTGCCAGGTTATTGATCTGTATACCCAGCACATCAACCGCTTGTGGTAATTCTGCCGGCAGGCCCTCTGTCAGCAATTTACAAACTGCAGACAGTGACTGAACACTCTGAGCTTGTTCGAGCAGGTATTTTGAAGCAGCTTCTTCGGTTGTGTTCCCATAAGTTCCCTTTTCAATTATGTCGATGGAAAAAGCCGGATCCCATTGCAAACGCCATTGTTCTTTAAATGTGCCTTTGCCGGAAACAGTTGTGCTTTTACCCCATTTAATATCCAGTATATGGAGACGATGTAGAAATACACTACGCTCCAGGTCGTTTTCCTTACGAAGGTCTAATGTATAATCTTTCCATTCGGCAGTAACGGGCAGGCGTAAACGTTTTTGTATTCTTTCAATATCGAGTTGTAAAGGTGGTTTTGGAATATCCTCAGGTACCTCTCCTATTTTATCGCTGATGATTAATTCGCGGTTTATAAGTGAGAGCATTACACTTTCACCGTTGCATAACACACTCAGGGTTGCTTCATTCAGTTCTTCGAGTCCCGCCTTATGAAGATTGCGCAAAGAAGCCAGTGACTCAGCTAGTCGGACAGCTTCAATAACATGGGCTACAGAAGTATCCATTTGCTTTTCTCTGAACAGCTTTGCTACTTTTGCCAACCATAAAGTACCATCATCTTTGGGATGATTCCAGACATGTTCGTACCAGCCCGGGGAACTAATACCCGCTCCGTATCCACTCTCATAACTAAGCCGGTTATATGTCCATGGAATCCAGGTACAATCCACCTTTACTTTCGGTAAACCTTTCAGCAGGTCATTATCCTGCTTTTGCGCTGGCATATTAATCAAAGCAGGTGCATGCCAGGCACCGCAAATAACAGCTATATTCTGAAACATTTCTTTCTCAGCCTGCCTGATCATTTTCCTCATGTGTGCTTCTCTCAATTGCTCCAAACGGTCATTTTCCCCGGGATATACCTCGCGCAGAGCCGACATTGCTTCGGTTACAGCAGCAAAAACGTCTTCATTGTTATGCCGGTGTTCGAAGGTTTGATCCCACCATTTCTCCCCATCGGTAAACCCGGCTGTTTCAGCGAGATATGTCATCGGGTCCCTCCTGATTTCAATTATTTCATTTTCCTGGATTTTATTATTACTGAATGCAGCATTGTTTATAGGTGGGATATTTTCTTCCTGTTTTTTTGTCGTTTCATTCTCAAGTGCAAAACGATTGGCTATCGGGAGATCCATGAAACGGACATGAAGATTATTATTCCGTGCATATAATATTGCCTGCCATTCCGGAGAAAATTCTGCAAATGGATAAAACGATGATTGCTGCGGATTATCTGGTTGATAACATAGAATTGCCGCCGGGGGTTTAAGGGATGCATGTGTCGCCCATTGCAATATATCATCAGCTTCAGGCGGACCCTCCACCAGCACTATATCAGGTTTTAGTTCTTTCAGGAATGACTTCACATTCCTTGCCGAACCTGGTCCATGATGCCTGATCCCTAAAATATGTACCGCCATTATTAAACGTTATCCTTTATTGTTTTACCATAAATTAAATTCCCTGGTCGCGGCATGCCCTGTAAACATCCTTCCACTCATCGCGAGGTTTTACAACTGCTTCCAGGTATTCCAGCCACGCAATTCTATCCTGTACCGGATCTTTTATAACTGCTCCAATAATACCCGCAGCCAGGTCATTCGCTTTTAGTTGTCCATCTCCAAAATAAGCTGCCATTGCGAGCCCGCTGTTGACAACAGAGATTGCTTCAGCAGTGCTCAATGATCCCGATGGAATTTTGAGCTTTGTTTTTCCATCAATGGTTACTCCGCTCCGCAATTCACGAAATATGGTAACAATCCGCCTGATCTCTTGCAGAGCAGGTTTCTCGGCTGGCAGTTCCATAATTTTTTCAAAACTTTCTACCCTTCTTCTTACAATATCAATTTCTTCATCCATTGAATCCGGAACTGGCAGAATCACCATATTGAAGCGACGTTTCAAAGCACTTGAGAGTTCGTTCACACCTTTGTCGCGATTATTCGCTGTAGCAATTATGTTGAATCCTTTGATCGCCTGCACTTCGGTGTTCAATTCTGGTACAGGCAAGGATTTTTCTGAAAGAATTGATATCAGTGTATCCTGTACATCAGCTCCAATACGTGTCAACTCTTCAATCCTTACGATTTTCCCTTCCTTCATTCCACGCATAACTGGAGTTTCCACCAATGCTTTTTCAGAAGGTCCTTCAGCCAGCAACCTTGCATAGTTCCATCCATATCTTATGGTTTCTTCGCCGGTTCCGGCTGTACCCTGAATAACCAAAGTGGAATCTCCACTGATTGCAGCAGACAAATGTTCACTGACCCAGCTTTTAGCAGTACCAGGCAAACCATAAAGCAACAAGGCCCTGTCTGTAGCGATTGTAGCTACTGAAATTTCTATCAAACGCCTGTTGCCTATATATTTCGGTGATACTTCAAACCCATTTTTCAATTTACCTCCAAGGAGATAAAGAACGACTGATTGCGGAGACAGTTTCCAGTTTACCGGGCGTTTATTATCATCCTGCTTTTGCAGCTCTTCTAATTCCTGTGCAAATATTTGTTCTGCATGTTGACGTAAGATACCTGACATTAATTATGATTTATGTGTTGAATGCTTTGGTTGTTCTGATTTTAAGTGTAAGTAGTTTGATGATGTACTCACTTGTGTTATACCACATGTTACGGAGGTATTCCTCTTCGGGAAGACATTTATCTAATGCTGATTTCACATCAACCGGGATCAGATGAATATGCAGATTGTAAAATGACCGGTTATACTGATAATGGTTTTTTGCAGCATGCTTCAAAATGTTTATCGTAAGTTCTAAACTCCATTCAGTTTCCATTTCTGTAGCATGTCCAATAATTTGATCCGGGTACTTATCGAAAAATTTATTGCTATAAAATTCCTGTTGCCTGGCTGGCAGGAGCGGTATAATGTCTATATAAAAAAGGTCACTATACTGCATGAAATTAAGCGCCCATCTCTTATCCTTAAAGCCAACAATCGAATTTACCAATTCAGGGATCAGTTTATTTCCGGTAGTATCTTTTTGAAACAGACCTATGATTTGTTCCGGGTCCATTTCCAGGTGTTTTTCCCAGAATGAAGGCGGCACAGACTGCACCAACTGTAATATGATAAATTCATCGTCGGTGAGCTCCTTCCTATTGCTAAGCTTATCGATTCCGCTTTTATAAATTGCCTCATCGGTTGATTCCGGCAATCTGCATTGAAGGGCTGTCTTTTTCATCATGCCCAACAAAGACTTTTCTTTTTTGATTGTTACGGATTCCTTTAACAACTTTTCATACATGAGTACGATGGCTGAACCAGGAATTTTTTTCAATAATTTTATAGCGGCTTCTTTCACCTTTTTACCTTTTTCAGAAGCCAGGCCTTCCAAAAAAGCTATATCAACACCGCTTGTATTCTCTGAAAGTATTTCAAGTAAAGCTGTTTTGGTATTTGCATCTTCCTGCGCCCAGGTTTGTTGGACCCAGTCCATTGCTTTCGCGGGATCCGTATCCCGAACCTGTTTTAATATCTCTTTTCTTTGTTCAAATGTGCCTGTTTGCCAAAGCTCTTCACCTGTTTGGGTTGAAGAGAAATTCCAGGCTGTATTGAAACTCCCGAGCCATTCTCCTCTTTTACCGCAACAGGCCGCGATTATCAGTTGAAGCTTTTTTTGCTGGGCACCAGTTTGTAATAACACAGGGACATAGTCTGGCTTTACGATCAGCTGTCTTTCATAACAATGATGCAACCAGAATTTTATCAAAGGGATGCTTTCTTCTTCGATGATATCTTTCAGTACCAGGGAAGCTAAAGCACTGCAGTATGGGTTTTCTTCTACAGGAGCAGCACATTCATGGGTATTTCCTTCTGTAGTGGCAGCCCACCGCACTGGCGGTAATTGAAGATAACTGCAGCCAGCTGGAGAAATTTTTCTTCTTTATCTTTTGCAGCGTTTGCATAAATAATTGCAGCCGCCGTCGCAAGTGGCCCTGCCGGGACTTCATCGGCACTAACCTGTTTCTTGTCAGTACCCCTCATAGCGGTATTAATTACGGTATCCCAGAATTGCATGCGATCGTTTATAAACCTGGTAATAGATTATATTATTTTGTAACCATCATCCTGCCATACACCCAAAGGCTCGAATTGATCTTCTTTGCCTATCACTGCCATATCCACCGATTGACCACCACTAAGTGATAAAAGCTTCCAGATATACCTGTCTTCATTTTTCAAGGGCATCAAGGCGTTTTCAGCATCCTGCAGCCACCATTGCTGATTGTATTTTACCAGTTTCAGTTTGCTGACTACAAATGCACTTTCGCTCCTGAATGGCAATATACTGTTCAACCGGGATTCCGATTCGGCAACCTGTTGCCAATTCTCCAATGTTTTGAATTTAGTTACAGCTGTTGTAGCAACCTGTCGTTTGATCAAAGCCCGCTGCGGTATTGTTGAAGGAAAGAAAATTAATTCAGCCTGCACAAACATACCAGGTGTAAGATTGAACTGAGCTCCCTGGCCACGGACAATAAATTGCATCAATAACGCATAATTGTTTGTCTGCGTTCCGTAAAGCCAGAATTTTTCAGTAGTTACGGTATCTGTTTCTGATACCTTTTTACCAAGTACCAGCCAGGTATCCATTACACCGGTCTTCTCCTTTAATTCGTCCTGGTTTTGAGTAAAACCGATCCAGGTCCTCAGATCATCCTGCAAGCTCTCATCTATTGATGAACTATTCCTGAATCCTTCAACAATCATGTATATGCGAAGTAGCTGATCCAGGAAACCGGAATGCCAGCTTTCCGCATAAAAATTGGTTTCACTGAGAGTTCGTACGAGGGCTGCCAGGCCAGGAGCCTGCGCATCTATTAATCTCCTGGACATGTTTTCAAAAAAAGCCGGTCCCTTTTCAGGAATGGATAAGAATCCATTGCGGATGATATCTTTTAACCATGCAGTGAGTTCTTCAACGCCTGCACTTACTTTTGATAATCTTGCCTCCTGCCTCCTGGATTGGGCGGCTTCATCGACAGGCTTCTCTTTTTTTTCAGCCTGCACTGCTTGCTTTTCGGTTCTTTTACTCAACCAGTCTGCAACCCAGGCAGGTGCATCCACGATAGGAAAATCATTTTTGTTCCTCGAATATAAAAGTAATAAGCCGAGTCCATGTTTACAGGGGAATTTGCGGCTGGGGCAGGAACATTTGAATGCGATATTGCCTGTATCAACCTGCGTCTGGTAAGGCTTACTGCCACTACCCTGGCATTCGCCCCATAAAGCCTGGTCACTGGCACCCCTGGTAATCCATTTACTTATGTTTGCGAGATCCTTTCCTGATTTTTTGGAGGATTCATCGGGGGCCAACGTGAGTATCTGTTCTTCAGTAAGGTTCAATGACGGTGTTTGGCAATGAAGATAATTGGAAAATTAAAATAAACAAATGCCAGGAAATGCTTTTCAATTTTTCGCACCACCCACCTTAGCATTGTTCACCATACTATTAAATATGGCAAGCTGCTCTTTCATAGCTGTTATCTTGTCAGCAGGGCTATCGTGTGCTTCCAGGAGAATCCATCCATTATACTCAATGGATTTAAACAGACTGATCAACGTTTGGAAGGAGTAGATTTTATCATTGAGGTTTCGAACATGAACAGTATCTCCAAACCACTTTTTCACACTATTAAAATTGCTTTCCAATCCAGGAGGTAACAGATCTGTTTCATTACTATTCCAGCACATTTTTACATTCGGCTCTGTAACCTGGTCGAAGATTGCTTTTATATTGGGAATCTCCTGGGTGTATTGACCATGTACTTCCACCCTGACAAGCTGGCCATAGTCTTTGGCAAACTTTCCAACCTCGTTAAAAGAAGCTGCTATCTGGGCAATTGTTTTTTCCTTTGAAACCTGCGGTGGCAGATGGTTCGGTTTAACCTTAATACCAGTAGCACCGATATCTTTACAAAGCTTTATGTATTCTTTGGTTTGGTCAATGTTTTTTCGCAATACCTGCGGATCGGGGCTATGATATTCAAAATTAGATCCATATCCAATGCAGGTAACCTTGCTATCGGCAAACCTTTTTTTAACCTCAGCCCGCTGTGCGGTGCTAAGGTCTGATTCTACTTTGTGAGCATGCTGTGTTCTTAACTCAACCCCCAGGAAGCCCGTCTTTTCACAATTAGCAATCAATGTGGGTAGATCCCAGTCCTTTCCCCATTGATATGTTACCAGTCCCATTCTCATACCCTGCTGCTGCATGTTTAATAAGTGCAGGCGGTCGGTGAAGGCCAGGGCCATACCTGCACCAAAACTATTCTGAATAAACCCGCGACGCGAAAGATCATTTTTCATATGACAATTATTTGTTGACTGAAAATCTTTTGATATTTATATTCGATCATATTCTGATAGATTCAATAATTTCTAAGTCCAAATATAAGGGCTACACTTCAGGTTTTACTGATAACCATTATCGCATAAAGTTTGAAAGCATTGAAGATAGAAAAAAATTGAGCAGTAACTCAGCGTTGTTTTATTGAAAAAATATGAAACGCCAATCAAAAGACTTTGCCTATCCACCTTAAAAAATTAACAAATGCAAAAAAATATTATCATCATATATTTAGATTACGGTCAGCCAACCTCGAACTGGTTCATCATTTTATCAAAATTATCGCTATGCCAGTTGAAATCGTTAATTGGATTGAAATCCCGGTAACAGAACCTGAGCGGGCACGTAAATTTTACGAAGCGGTTTTTGAGTTCAAAATAGTTGACATGGAAGTCGGAACCGAATCCTATGCCTGCTTTCCAAACAAAAACGGGGATGGTTTCAGTGGTGCCCTTGTTCAATATGAATTTACCATACCAGGAAGGCAAGGTCCCTTAGTGTACCTGAACGCGTATAATAATATAGATTCGATGTTGGAAAGGATAGAATCTGCCGGAGGCAAAGTCATAGAACCTAAAAAAGAAATTGCACCAGGTTTTGGATTTTTTGCGCTGTTTGAAGATAGCGAAGGAAATATGCTGGCTTTGCAAAGTGAGAGTTAATTATTAAGAAGATTACATTTATTGAAGACATAAATCAAATTCAAAAATCGATTTTACTTATGAGAAAATTAATTTTATTACTTGTTGTTTTCGACATCGTGTATACTTCAGGATTTACACAAAGCCTTGCGGTCTCAAACAAAACTAAACCTACACTTGTTGAAGCAACCCCTTCTTCGGCCGGTTATTCACTAGAAAGGCTGAAACGCATTGATCAAACCATCCAGGAATATGTAGATAAAAAATGGATCGCGGGCGCCACGGCTATCATTGTACACGATGGAAAAATTGTTTACTATAAAGGAATTGGGTATGATGATATTGAAAAGAAAACGCCATTGAAAAGAGACGCTATCTTTCGGATTGCATCCCAGACAAAAGCTATCACCAGTACAGCCGTGATGATATTATACGAAGAGGGGAAGTTTTTGCTGGATGATCCTATTTCAAAATATATCCCCGAGTTTGCAAAACCAAAAGTCGTGGATAAGTTTAACGAAGCCGATTCTTCATACACAACAATACCGGCGAAAAGAGAAATAACCATCCGGGACTTACTTACACATACTTCCGGTATAGACTATGCGGGAATTGGCAGTAAAACCATGAGAGCAATCTATGCCAAATCCGGAATTCCAAGCGGCCTGGATGCAAAAGACAAAACACTCGGGCCGGAAATAAAAAAGCTGGGTTCGTTGCCATTAGTACATCAACCGGGGGAAAAATGGACCTATGGTTTAAATACCGATGTACTGGGTTACCTGGTTGAAGTTATTTCGGGCATGACATTGAATGAATTCTTTGCCAAAAGAATATTCGAACCACTTGGTATGAAAGACACCTATTTCTATCTACCACAGGTTAAATATAACCGCCTGGCAACATTGTATACGGAGGACTCTTTAAAGCATCTTACCAAAGCTCCTGAACCTGGCAATGGTATAAGAATAAACTATCCCAATACAAAAGGCACATACTATTCAGGGGGCGGTGGATTATCATCTACCATGTACGACTATGCGATTTTCATGCAAATGTTTTTGAATGGTGGCGAGTATAATGGCAAACGAATCCTTTCGAGAAATACGGTGCGTATGATGACAATGAACCAGATAGGCGACCTCAACATGGGAGATGGTAAATTTGGTTTAGGTTTTGGAATAACGACTGAAAGAGGCAGCTCAAGATTTCCGGTAAACCAGGGTACTTTTGACTGGGGCGGCTATTTTGGAACTTCCTATTGGGCTGATCCCAAAGAAAATATTGTAGCACTTTTTATGACCCAGCAGGTTCCCAATAGTCATGGTGACCTTGGTAACAAGTTTAAAGTGCTGGTGTACCAGGCGCTGGAGTGAAGGATCACCTAAGGATATCATAAAGAGGGATCATCTTTGCCATTCACAGTTCTGACCGGATTATCGTGTTGATGAATAAACTCTGCAAGTTTATCCAATTCTTTTTCTGATGAGAGCCACCAATCTGTCGACCAGATCCGGTAAAACTTTATACCATAATCTTCTATTTGTTTTTGTCTGAACATATCCCAGGCATATGCCTCATTGCTACTATGGTATTTCGCACCATCGCATTCGATAGCAATCATGGGTTCGCCCGACATTTTTGATCTGATTATCATATCGATATGGAAACCACCAATTCTATATTGTTGTTCGATCCTGTTTTCGCCAATTCTTCCTGCAAGTCTGTGATAAACTTCTTCTTCAAAAGGAGACAAGGAACCAGGGTTTTGTTGTGTGGTGTCAGGCACCTTTGAATCGCAGTTTGCATATAATAAATCAAGAATAGTCTTTTTAATTTCATGATTGGAATCATTGACGGCCCTGGCATAAGCCAGGTAGGCATAAAATACTGCGCGGCCATTGTTTCGCTGCTCGCTAAGCAATGTGCTCCACTGATTGATGTTTTCTGCAGGAATAGAACTAACTACAAAGATTTTATACTTAGCCCTGGTGATGATTACGTTTAGCAGTTTATAACCATTCCCTTGAACGATAGGCCCAAATTGCTGACGGAATGATCCATCAGGCCTTCTTCCGAAAGTGGTGGAGATGATCATTATATCTCTTTCATCACCCTGTATGTTTTCGAGATTTTTTACGAATAGACCTGGGCCAAGTTCAATTATTTTCTTATCGTATTCAGGATTCGACTGCCTTGCTTTGATGATCTCTTCCAGGATCAGGTTTCTTTGATAAAGATTAAAGGTTGCTACTCCGACAGATGGCATTCTTTCATTTGGCAGTGGTTTGATATGATGAAGTAAAATATCAACAACCCGGCGCGCTTCTTCTTTATTTACCTGTTCTTCATAAACCCCTTTCACATCTATAAATTCAATGGGAGTATACGCAGATTTAGGTGGCATTGGAATTAATCGTTTTCCATAAAAAGCATGGTTTGAAAACTCGATCAGATCGGGATGCTGAGAGCGGTAATGAACTTTCAAAAAAGATTGCCGGTAATTGCTGTTCTCTGCATACACCAATAATGACTCACTGTCTGCAAGATCAAGTGAGGAATTGCTAACCTTGCCCGGTGTCCCTGTAAATACCGGTTCTATGAATTCTTCCGGCTCTTCATCCGGGCTAATCAGCGCCCCACCTCCCTGGAAATAGGATGATGGCGGCATCTGTTGACTGTCACCCGATATGATCTTATATTTTCCCCTGATCAGTGACGGAAAAGTATCTTCCAGGCGAAGCTGGCTTGCCTCGTCGAATATGACAAGGTCAAACAATCCTTCTTCCAGCGGAACTATTGAACTACAAACTGAAGGACTGACCATAACAACGGGAAAGAAAGATGTGAAGAAAGAAAAATCGGTCCTGATAATTTTCCGTAAAGAATTTCTTCTTACTCCCCTCGCTCCTCTTTTATTATAAAGGCTTACCGGATTGAGATTATTCATTTGCCATTCACGTACCGCATCAGTTTGCCTGGATGACCAGGCCCGAATGATACTTTTAACCTGGTTGTCTTTTAACTCAAACTTCAATCTAAACAGGTCAGCAATCAGTGTGTTGTTCTGTGGAACATCTTTAAAATAAATTTCATGCTTAGCCAGCACCCAATAGTAATACCAGGATTCAAAAATTGCCTGCCAGTTGTCAGTTGCAGTTTCTATCATCGCCCTCACCACCTTTTCTTCATGTGGCGACAGTCCATGATAAAACTGTTTCCATTCAAAAAACAGCCTGAATTCGTCGATATGAGTTAAACATATACGAAGTTCTTTGAGAAGCTGTTGACTATAATCTTCCAGGCTGGAAACTGAAAGGGGTTTTATTACAACCTGGGCAAGCAAATCAGTTTTTTCGAGAAATTTTAATGTTTGTTCATGTTTGTTTTCAACATCTGACTTCAGGTTAACAATTGCCCGGTGATCAAGCCGGAACTGCCGCATATTTTCAAGAATAGCATGCAGGTCATCGATTACTTTATCTAATGAGCCTACAAGATCGTTAATGGTTAATGATTGGGTAATGGAAATTTCAGTGAGCTTTTGAAGATTAAGCTTTTTAATGAAATTAATTACTTCCTCTTCTAATCCGCGAAGGTGAATTGCTTCATGTTCGTATTCAGGATGCAGGGTTGATGAAGAAAAACTTTTGAGGAATAAATCAACGGTCCCGTTATTTTGTTTGTACCAGCTTTCCATTACTGCCTGCAATTCCTCCACGTTTTCGACAAATTTCCCCAGGTACATGTCTTTTTCAAACGAAACATATTCGTGAATGAAATATGGAAAGTCAGCATGCACTTCTTTCACTTCTTCGAAATCAGTAAGTAGTCGCTGGCGATTTATCTTTAAAGTTTTGTACCTGCCCAGGAATATCCCAAAAGCACTGATCTGAAAACGTGTCGCAGCCGTGTTCTTAAAAAACAGTTCGCCATATTTTTTGCGATTATCCCCAGCATATTGCAGGTAAGCTGAAGATGTGGTCTTCAGACGTGAATAATACGTTTCATAATGAGAAATTAACCATTGACTGTATGCGTTCTTTTTGTTTGCTGCTAATGTTTTCAACCCATCCAGGTAATCAATGGCCTTGAGAATCTCAATTTCCAAAGGGAACTTTTCAGGAAGTTGCGCTGCATCAAACAGGCTCGATTCGTTTATCGTATTAATATAGCTCCCGGAAAGTTCATGAACAACCGGATGATATTGAGATGCGACTTCAAGTTTCCAATGCTCAAACTGCTTGTAATAATTTTGGGCTGCGACCAGCGTTGCTTCAAGAGATGTTTTTAATGTCTCGCTGTTATCTTCCGCCTCCATTTGAGCAGCCCTGATATTGTCGCCTTTAAACACTGGAACCGAAAAGAAATTCAATGGATGATTCAGCGTTTTTACTGGTCGGAATAGCCTCGCGGCAGTGGTCAGTTTGTTGAGATAATTATTTAGTTCTTTGCCCTCTTCGTCGAAACTGAAGTCCTTCTGATTAAGTTTACCTCTTAATAAATCCGGATTTGATTTCGCGCTTTTGCCCAGGTATTCCCCTGTTATTTCTGGCCATGTTTTTCCGGCAAATATTTTCCTGTCCAGCTTTTTATGCTGTTGATTCAATTCAGTTATCGACTTTTCAATTTCCTTCCTGATTGACTCATACCTGATATCAGTTGGTGGAACATTTGTATTCAGAGAGCCGATTCGATCCCTGACTGAATTTACAATAACATCCCTGTCCGAACTGATGTCTTCAATAATAGCAGCCAGGTCACCCAACTTTTCGTTTTCCTTATGGAGGTTATTTTTTATCACATCCAGTGCAGTCTTTTTCTCGCAAACAACCAGACATTTTAAACCATTGGAGAGCGCATTCGTGATCAACGCCGTTAAAGATTGGCTTTTCCCTGTGCCTGGAGGTCCCTGTATTATTTTTTTAGGATCTGAACCCAGGGTATTCAGTATTTGTTGTTGGCTGGGATCCGTTTCTACGGAACTTAATGCTGTGCCCGTGAAGCCTTCAACTTCTAATTCTTCAAACCGGAACTCATCAAACCTTTCTATTAACCGGTCGATATCAGATATGATACTTTCTTTTTGTGCCCTGAAGAGACCAAAGACTCCACCGAAATGAATCCAGGGATTATTACCGGACGTAATGTTTTCGAAATGGCCGGGGTCTGGTATCTGTTGAAGGATCGTATCAAAATGCTCATCTAAATGTTGCCTGGTATTTTCTGACACGGAATTTAATGATGCCAAAACTGTATAACAGGCATTTAACAGTTCTTCTCTTGTGATCACAGCATCCTCGAGCAACTCTTCATTGATTTGTGGAATGGTGATTCCTTCGTCCGTTTGGAAAAACGAAGAAAGTACTTCGTTTACTCCTACCGAATGAATTTCTTCATCGACAACCTTACCGGATTCATTACGAACCTTATTTCGGAGAATGGACCAGGTATCCACCTTGTTCACTGATTTTATGATCTCCAATGGCCAGATAAACAGCGGTGCTTTTATTACTTTATTAATATCTTTCCTGGAACGTTTGATCAGAAGTGGGTATCCAAATCCAAATGTTTTGCTTCCATGTTCCTTAAAATAATCTTCGTTTTCGAAGTGTAGCGAATTGAGCCTTTTGGCCAAAAGACCAAGTTTCTTTTGTTCATCCTGTGAAGCCTTATTCAAATCTATACCATCAAAATTTATTGAAAACTCAAAAGACGATTTAGTGAGTAACGAATTGAGAAAAGAGTTCGCGGCATTTGAATGTACTGTATTCAGATGAGCAAGATCAAGCCTGGTAGCAAAACGACCGGGGATTGCATTCAGATGGATAGAACGTATGTTACCACCTTTCAGTTTATCGCGCAGGGCCTTTAAGAAAACAATATCTTTCATAGAATCGGCAGAATTGTTTGGATTGGTATTTAGTTAATAGTACTACAATGGCGGTACAGCTTTACAGTTAACTATGCCAAGGCAATTTCAATGGGCCAATATAAAGATAAACAGACAAATTGAAGGGTGAAATGGAATGTAAAATAACTCACAGAAGTTCTTCCAATGAAAATCAGGTATAATATTAGTCTGATTGCGGATTTTTAGTGTTTTTTAGACTTTGCCCACTATTAACTCACACATTATCGATTTTGTAAGCGGTGACAATTTATGATCGGCAATTCTGGAGAACATAAATCCCCCCGAAGAATGCTCTTTCGAGGGGAGATGTAGTGTGGTATAGCTAAACTGTATTTGTTACCCTTATGATACTAAACCTGAACCATTGGTTTGAAGATTTAAAGTGGTTAAGCGACTTATGGATAACTAATGCCTGTCGCTTGCTCAGCTAAAGTCCAAAGTCTTTTAGCATCACTTATATTCAATGCATTTTCGTCAATGACAGCCTCCGCCGGGTAGCCACGAACACCGCCATCTTTGTCGGGTCCATATAGTGCCCCACCGGTAACTTCTTTAGATGCGGCAGCATACAAGGAAGGTAAAGCGCCCTGCCACGGTTCCATGAGTTCACCGAAGCGCTCTACAGCCTCGTTGAAGGCTTTGTCACTCATATGCCTCGATAACTCTGTTTTATTAGCTCCAGGTTGCGCCGCGATAGATAGCACCTGGTCTCCTCTGGCTGTTATCCTCCGCTGCAGTTCAGTTGAAAATATAAGGTCCGCCAGTTTGCTTTGCTGGTACTCCCGCATTGGTTCGTAGTCTTTTTCCGATTTTAAATTGTCAAAGTCAATTTTACCATTCTTGTAGGCTAAACTGGTTAGGGTGATTATCCGCGACTCCGGAGTAGCATTAAGCAACGGGTACAGGTAACCGGTCAATGCAAAATGACCGATAAAGTTTACCCCAAATTGCAATTCATAACCTTGGGCAGTCCTGGATGCCGGAGGAATCATTACACCGGCATTGTTGATGAGCAGGTCCAGCTTATGATGTTGCTTTATATAGGTTTCGGCAAATTGTTTCACTGAAGCAAGGTTGCCGAGGTCAATCAAAGCTGCTTCAAGCGTACCTGTGCTGCTTTCTTGTTTCATTTCAGAAAGAGCTTGGTTGGCTTTCTCCAGGTTTCTGCAAGCCAGTACTACATTTGCGCCCGCCTCATATAAAGCAAGTGCGGTTTCAAAGCCGATGCCCGTATTTGCGCCGGTTACGATCACCCATTTGCCGGATTGATCGGAAATATTCTGTTTTGTCCACATAATTGAGTTATTTATGATGCAAAGTTCATTAATAACAAACATGCGGACACTACTGAATCGAAAGCAAAAACTATAAAAATCAATCAATATTTGATTGTCTGAATTTTGAAGGTGAAACTTTTTCACGGGTTTTAAAAAAGCCGGAGAAATGATTAGGCTCCTGAAAGCCCAGGCTCCAGGCAATTTCGTTAATGGTTAGGTTAGTGCTTTTAAGTAAAATTTTGGCTTCCTGCAATAAGCGGTCATTGATTAGTTGTGAAGTGGTTTGCCCGGTTATTTCTTTCAAAGTCTTGTTAAGGTGGTTCACATGAATATTTAACTGCGCTGCAAAATCTGAAGGAGAACGCAGCTGGATAACCTGGTTGCTCAATTCAATCGGGAACTGCCGTTCCAGCAATTCTGCGAACAATCCAGTGATCCTTTCAGAGGCATTGGCACCGGAATTATGAATTCCCATAGCGGGTTGCATTTTTTGTGCCGAATGGATTACCTCCATCAAAAGATTGCGCAACAGATCATATTTAAATGCATAATCACCATGAAGTTCATTAGACATACGTAAGAATAATTCATTGAATTGCCGGGCATCGCGGGGAGCTAAAGGAATCACGCCGGTATCGGCACCCCGAAATACAGGATAATCTTTGATATTGGCAAAACGGCTGAAAAACGCTTCGGTAAATATGCAGACAAAGCCGCTGTGCTGTTCACTGATTCTTTCCCAGAAAAAAGGAATCATCGGGTTGGTAAAAACCAGTACACTTTCGTATACTTCAATAGATTGATCGGCGTAGTGGATTTTACTGTGTCCCGTTACAAAACTTACTTTATAAAAATTACGCCGGCTATAGTTCACTTGCTTATGTTTGGGCAATAGCAAATCCTCTACTTTAAAGATGTTAAAATGCCCTATTTCATTCTGAATAGCTTCCGGAGCCTGGTTAATATATTTGTAAAATGTTTGCAGTTTAACTACTGTAGCCATAGACGCAAAGGTATAAAAATCAAAGAGTGCAGAAATTTTCTTTCATCTTTCAAGATCCCAGTTTTCGATCAGCTCAGCAACGGGCTTTAGATCAGATTTTTTAAGAAATGCCAGCAGTTCGGCATCCGAAAGTTTTTGCTTTTCAGTTTTCAATGCATTCCAGAGTTTCGAGGATATTGCTTTACCTCCCCGTTCATAAATCACTGCAGCTCCTGAATGCAGCCGGCATTGATACCAACCATAATTATTGGGATATTTCACAGCAATTTCATTGTAGTTCAATTCCAGGTCTTTCAGGGTGGTATAATTAAGCCCTTTTCCTCCACCGCTAACAACCATTTGCGGAAACAAGGTTAGCGCAGGCACAAGTTGCGGTTCATTTTCGGCGATATAGGTGTGCAACAACATGTTTACAAAAAGCTCCCCCATCCAGTTACGTTGCATTGTGAGACCCGCCTGCATGTGAAATGCATGTGCCAGTTCATGCACCGCCAGTAAATCGAAAAATCGCTCCATACTTAACGAACTGTCGCTGCGACTATAGACATTTTTAATTTTTGTAACCAGGTCGCCAGGTAACCGATCCAAAGGCGGCAAAAAACTTTGCCAGAATGGATTATCATCGGCTGCTACGATCAATATCTTTTCGTTATTGTAATGAGGCATTCCGTAGACCACTGTTTTCGCGTATTTGGGCCAATCCGTGGGAGACAATACCAATACGGTTACTGAAGCTTTAAAAGAAAGTAACTGATCAAAGTAAGGAGCAGCCTTATCCATTCGTTCTGCAATAGCCGAGGCTCTTTGTTCACGGCCTTCGCTATAATATAGATTTATGATCCGGGCGGTCTTTGATTCAATAAGATTTTCGTATTGCTGTGCATTTCCCGGAAGCACAAACGATGAGAGCAGGGAAAGAAATAGAAATCTGGACATAGTTTCGTTTTGATATTTAACAATTGCACGGGTTTAGGATGTGGCAATTGTTAAACAAATTTCGAAACTATAATGCCGGCAGGATAGTACAAAAGCGACATGATCAGAATCGCCTGGCCGTTTGCATACGGAAGGGAGTTTGTTCCAGTTCTTTTTCGATGCGACCCGGTGTTACTTCAGCAAACTGTTTGAAATCGCGGATAAAATGCATTTGGTCGAAGTAATTACATTCATAGGCAATTCGGGTCCAGCTCCAGTCGGGGAAATCTTCACGCAATCGGTAAGCTTTTGAAAACCTGACCAAACGGGCAAATAATTTAGGAGGGAAGCCAATTCTTTCTTTGCTGAGCCTTTCGAATTGCCGGAGACTGACACAAGCCAGTGAAGCAATCTTTTCCATGGATATATTGCCATCGTTTTTCATTAGTTCAAGCATTGCTTTATCGAAAGGCAAAATCAATTTAAGTTTTTTTGCTTTTTGCAGCAGGAACTGTTCCGTTATATCTTTGATTGCATCGAAATGAGGTGCCTCCTGTAAACGATCATTCAGTTCTTCGATTTCACTTCCAAATACATCTGCAGCATCGAGACTCTCATCGATCATCCGGTGTACAGGATAACCCAGCAACCTATAGAGACCGCCGGGCTGAAAACCAATACGCACGGCTTTCAGATCCCTGTTTACATCGATTGTAACAGGGGAAAGCTGGGGCCCCACTATTACGCTGCGGGGTTGCAGGATAAAACCTGCACCTCTTTGCTGTTGCATCTTAATACGATCGTTGATATAAAAATACATCTCGTTCTGCGGCGTTGGCGGATAAGGAGAAACAACAGGAGGTGCATCTTTACCGACCTTTGCATGTACAATCATGATGGAGTGAACAAATTCCTGCAGAATTGGATGCGGGTTATAGAATTTTATATCCAGGGATGATTTTAAAGAAAGTTACGAAATAGGTAGAAAAGAAAAAACACCTGGTTATTTAAATTCAGGAGCTTTATTTAAGAAGAAAATCTTTGAAACCAACAATTAAAAATAAATTTCCTTCCGTTTGTCCGGTTCGTCCCTACCCATTCGTCATAAGCTAAATCATCTTAAAAACTAAAAAACATTTTTATGGAAAAATTTATGCTGATCTTCCACGGAGGTATGCCAATGGATGCCTCACCTGCCGATATGGAGGCAAACATGGGCAAATGGATGGCCTGGGTAGAAAAACTTACAAAGGAAGGCAAATATGTTTCAGGTGAACCACTTTTGCCTGGTGGCAAATTGGTGAGTGGACCTGCGTCAGTAACCGATGGTCCATACACCGAAGGCAAGGAAGTAGTCGGTGGATATTTTATCCTCAATGCCAACTCGATAGAGGAAGCCATTGATGAGTGTAAAAATTACCCGGACTATGGTTATGGCGGGAAGGTACAGGTTCGCCAGGTGATGAAAGTGAATATGTAATTTGCGGTATGCAACTTTCTATTCATCAGACAGTCGATCATCTTTTCCGGCACGAGTCGGGAAAGATGATTGCTGTTTTGTCTAAACTCCTGGGCTTTCAACAACTGCACCTGGCGGAGGACATAGTGCAGGAAACCTTGTTGAAAGCCATGACTGCCTGGCCTTATAATGGTGTGCCAGATAATCCGACCGCCTGGCTCCATCGCGTGGCCCGCAACAAAGCAGTTGATCTGATCAGGAAAGAAAAAACGTACCGGCAGCTCAAGCCCCGGCTTCAATACCTGTTGCAATCTGAATACACTTTATCTGCTACCGTGCAACAGTTTTTTGAGGTGGAAGAAATCATGGATAGCCAGCTCAGCATGATGTTTGCCTGTTGTCATCCTTCGATACCGCTGGAATCACAGATTGCGCTTATTCTAAAAACATTGTGTGGTTTAAATAACGCAGAAATTGCCAGGGCATTTTTGAAAGAAGAAGAAACCATTGCCAAACGGATCTACCGGGCAAGAGAAAAAATCAGGTCCGAAAATATTTCTCTTGAATTGCCGCCTCCATCACAAATCACAGAGCGAATATCCGCGGTTCTGCATAGCCTTTACCTGCTCTTCAATGAAGGCTATAATTCATCGCATCCCGAACAACTGATCCGTGAAGAGCTTTGTGAAGAAGCCATGCGCCTGGCTTATCTGCTTACCAAACATCATTCAACCAATGGCACGCGCACACATGCATTGCTGGCTCTTTTTTGTTTCCAGGCTTCCAGGTTAAATGCAAGACTGGATGACAGGGGAAATATTATATTGCTAAAATACCAGGATCGCAGTCTTTGGTACAAGCCTTTGATTAGCCAGGGCAATCATTTTCTTGAGCTGGCCACACAGGAAGAAACATCGGTTTATCACCTGGAAGCTGCAATAGCCTGGTTACATGCAACGGCACCTGATTTTGAAAGCACAAACTGGCATGCGATCTACCATCTATACGGAATATTATCACGGCATCATCCTTCAGATATTATATCACTCAACAAAGCCATTGCTGCATCTTATGCAATTGATCGCAAGACTGCCCTTGCAGAACTGGAGGAGATCAGGGGTCTTGACAACAACCACTTATATCATACAGCGCTGGGCGAAGTTTATTTTGATGAAGGAAGGAATAATGAAGCCAGGCAATGTTTTCAAAAAGCATTAAACCTGGCTATCAACTTGCCGGAGCAACAATTGCTCCGGAATAAGTTAGAAGGCTGTTAGGTCTATTTAAATAACCATTGTTATTTAAAATAACCATTTTTTGCCATAAATAACCATTGTTTCTTTTAATAAATAAATGAAACCCGCTATAACTGGCCCATTGTAAATGCCATTATGCGGGTTTCAAATAAATTCAAAAAAAAGTTATCCTTTCTATAACAAAATTAACGCTTCACCGTAACCTTCAAAAAGTTGGCAGGTATTGATGTCCTGCCCGCATCTGTACTTTTGTTCTGACTCTTAAATAAAACTTCCAGCTCATTTTGTAAATCAGCAGTCTTCCCAATCTTCCCTGCAGCTTCAAAAGCATTCATGGTTGGCCCATAAAAGTTTTTAAATTGGTTTACAAATTCCGAAGCGCTATAAGGGGCATTAAATGTAAACGTCTCTTTACTGAAAGATATATTTTCAGCTGGAATTCCGGCTGCTACAAAACGGTCGGTAACATGTTGCTCTACACCCCATAACATCGGGCTTACAAAACCTTCGGGTGGCGGTGGCATATAGGCAGTGCTGATCTTAAGGATTTGTGCTACGAGGGTTGGGTCACCAGGTATCCAGTTGCCCATCACGATTTTACCACCGGCACGGGTTACACGTACCATTTCCTTTGCCACATCAAATGGTTTCGGGGCGAACATTGCTCCAAAAATAGATACCACAAAGTCAAAAGATGCGTCTCCTGTTTCATTCATGTCTGATGCATCCGCTTCATAGAAATTGCAATTGGTAAGTCCTTCGGCTTTTGCCCTTGCATTTCCAGCTGCAACGAGGTTACCTGCAATATCTAATCCTGTAACCCTGGCCCCGAGCCTGGCTTCAGGTATGGCAGTAGTTCCATCTCCGCATCCGAGATCAAGAACATCCATGTCATTTGTAATTCCCAGTTTGGCTACCAGTTGCTCACCGCTTTCACGCATTGTGTCTGCAAGCCGTGTAAAGTCACCCTTTTCCCAAAGGGCTTTGTTTGGATTCACCTGGTTTGTCTTTTCAAGTACTGCTGTGTTTGAATTCATGTAATAAGGTTTTTGAAATTTTGAACTGAAATCAATTTGATTATTGCAGCTCAAAATTAGAAGTCCCCCGGGTTTATTCTTTATCTGGAGAGTTCGGAATTTTGACTTAAAAGTCCAACTTCTTTCAACGGATTCGATGCATTTAATACGCTGGCAAGACGATGGCTTCCAAAAAATTGGCAACTATTCCTATAGTTTGGCGGGAATCTTTTCGGCCAACAGTTCAGTCGAATGCAGATAATCTTTCAGATCACTTCGAAACACCTTTAAGGCTTTAACAATATGCTTTTCAACCGTGCTTACAGAAATATTTAAGTCTTTGCTTATTTCTTTATGCGAGCGTTCTTCCTTCCGGCTAAGCAAAAAAGTCTGCCGGCATTTTTGAGGAAGGTTTCGTAAAATCTGATCAATACGGCTACTCAATTCACGGGATTCCAGATCTGGAGAAAAACTATTCCTGTTACTATCATCCAGGAAATGGCTCTTAAGATATTCGGTCCTGGTCGTTTCGTCCCGAAAATAATTCAGAATCCTGAATTTTACTGCCTGGCTCAGGTAGGCCTTTAAAGATGAAGTGATTTCGATTGTGCTACGCTTATGGTAAATTGCGATAAAAATTTCCTGGACTATGTCCTCTGCTTTCTCTTTGGACTGGAGGCGACGGTAGGCTGAATCTATCAGATGTGGCCAGTAACGGTTGTAGATCTCCTCAAAAGCCTTTACATCATCTTGTTTTACAAGATCAAAAAGTTGCAGATCAGAAATTTCCTGATACGATGAACTAAGAAGGGGCATGCAATTCGTTTTGGAATGACAGTAATATACAAACTTAAACCAGGCTAAATTATAAGTGATTAATATTTAATTACTGAATATACATAATTGGCAAATCCATTTGGTTTGCCTGGTCAGTATTAAATATAGTCACCTGAGTTTAACAAAGCCGCCATGCCCGCTAAAAAAAATTTTTAATAATTTTTCCCTGCTCATAATGCCGGTTCAAGGGAAACCCTTCTTTTTTTCGGCATGTTGATTCTGTAGATGCGGTTAGTGATTAATTCGATCTGTTGCTTCCATGTCTCTCTCACTTCCGGAAACCTGGCTTTCTTATAGGTATTTACCACGCCACGTACGAACGGGTCCCGCCTGGCATATAACAATACAGAATCCATTGTTGATTCGGTATCATTGAACAATAAGCCCTTACTGGTCAGAATTGAATAATGCAGCCAGTAGTATTCCCGGAGGCGACGTTCCAGTTCCCATCGCTCTACATTCAATTGCATGATGGCAAGTGATTGCTGGTATTGCGGAGTTGTGGTTATTGTTCCCAGGTTTATCCCTTTAGCCAGATCAGCCCCACTCCATTTGCCGATCACTACCGTATCAATCTTCAGGATGTATTTCAAACCAGGCTCCAGGCCACTAATCATCAAAGACTCCGTATTAAATTCATCCGTAAAGGGTACAATTGCTAAAGCATCGGATTGTTTTTTTGGGTTCATCCCTCCACTTCCACCCCTTGAAATAGTGTCAATGGGGTAAGGTAGTGAATTGGATAAATAATCAAAACTTAAGATATGATTGTTGTTGGAAATTTTGGTGACTTCGCAGTTCTTTGAATTAAGAACTTTCAACTTCAGCGCGTCTATTTTTATATCCGCAACTACTGAACCGGCAAGTCCTTGCTGCTTCAGGAAATAATAAGCCATAACCATATGCCCGTCATTTGCCGGATGTATCCGGTCCTGGCCGCATAGCGTAAATAAAGGATCATTTTTTTGACCGGCCAGGTTCAAAGCCACTATTGGTCTATTAAGATCAAGGAACTCCCATTTATTTTTTTTTGCTGTTTCCGCCTGAAAATCTGCTATGCGTAATAAAGCATTGTTTTTCCCGGTGAAAGCCCTGGTCTTTATTTGTGATGTTTCATCATATGGGGACGAAGCTATCATCAGTTTGCGGGCATCCGGATAAGACAGCAATTTTTTTTCGATGAGTCTGAAACTTTCGATCGATTCCTGTACACGTTTATCCGCAAATGCTTTTGCATTTTCACGGAGATATTCCTGGTAACCGGTATCGTTCATTCCAAAGGTAAGAGTGATCACCGTTGGTTTATGAATAAAGACATCTGACTCCATCCTGGAGTTTATCTGGGCAGCGATGTCTCCGCCTATACCGGCATTAAAAACCCGGATATTCATATTCGGAAAATGGGTCATGTAATATAACCAGATATAGGAGTGATAATGCCCCCCATCAGTAATACTGTTGCCCACAAAAACAACCCGGTCTCCTTTCCTGAATGGTGTAACTGGTTGCGCATTTATATGTATGCAACAAATCAGCAGGCAGATAATAACCGTTATTGTATGAAATTTTTTTTTCATTATTAGTACGCTGAGAGATCGTAGCAAATAGATTGCAGTTTATTTAACCAGGCCTGGAATTCGGATGGTTCTGAACCCAAAACGGGGTACTGAAATCATTACTGAAGATCTGCCCCCGGCTTCTGATTTAACGGTCAATGAATTTTTAACAGCACCGTCCAGCTCAATCAATTCCATCTTAGTTGCCTGTAAATTAAAGGTGATTTTTTTGGGTTTGTTGTCAGATTCGGCATTAAATACACGCACAAGCAGATCACCACCTTCAACAGTAACTGAACTAAGGTGAAGCTGGTCTCCTGAATTCACGATACCTGGAAACGGCGCAGATTTATCCGATGCATCAGAAACAACAGCTATCAAAGGTTCATTCCATTTCTCAGTTTCCGTGTAGATACCGGCATTGTCCCATTTTCCCTTGTGCGGTATAAGTGAATAATTAACTTCCATTGCACCTGTGATGGTATAATTTCTACCCCATAGCCCCATTCCCGAATATTGCATGGTAATACCAAGTGGATGATCCTTACCATGTACATAACTGGTGGTATGATCAGAGAGGACGGCCAGCCCATATGCATCTGTGGCATCGGCAATATCTACCCAATTGAGTATAATATTATGTTTGATACTATCCCAGGTACTAAAAAATGTATTTTCGTTTTTACTTGAGGTTACATCAAATGGGGCATTTTTATAAAGTTTCTGTGATACCGGGGAAGGAAACAACACCAGGAGTTTGTCGCGGTCATCATAAAAGGCCTTGTGATAATCTTTCTGATCCCACTTTACATCCTGCGCATAGGCATTACCGATACCTACATTTGATTTCCAGTTAATTTTTGTCTTCAGATCTATGCGTTTCTGACCATCGGATAAACTGATCTGTTGAGTAAAAGGATGCCCTGCAATTGTGCCGTTGATAGTGATCTTTTTCAATGCCGGACCATCTTCAGTAATTGTTATGCTGGCTGGATTATCCATCGATGAATGAAACCCTCCGTCTTTAAAAAAGTTACCACGTAATTCGTTAAAACCCCGTTTGTTTTTGGTATCCACAAATTCGCGGTTACCCAGCTTTTTAGCCACGAGGCTTTTGATCACTCCTCCCCGAACAGGATCAATTATAATACTATATAAATCAGATTCTAATTTATATGTACCATCGGGAAGCTTTTTCACTCCGCCAGCGGCCAACTTTTTTTCAGTGCCTGCACTGATCATAAAATTGCTATAACCCATTGCCGGAACAGTGGCTTTAAATTTTATCAGTAACTGGTTACCGCTATCCGATCTGGAAATTTGCGAAACTACTACTCTTCCAAGTTGATCGGTTATGTTGATTGCTCCAGTTAAAAGACCGGCATCAACAGAAGCATGCACCCATTCCTGGCGGTCAAAACCAAGTGTGTTATAAACCCTTAGCTGCCGAGCCGATGTTAAATCTGATCTATCTGAGTTTTTATAAATTAAACTATCAGCGTTGCCATTGCTCACTTTTGTCCAACGCTCTACCATACCAGCCCAGTTAGTATTAAACTTGCGGTTATATGGAACGATCCAACAGTCGTGATGTTGAGCCAGTAACAAAGGTCTCCAGCTTAGTTCAAAAACTTCTGCAGGCCAGGGTTGTTGTCCATGAACAGTATTTATGGCTGCGATTTTCTCTGCCTGTACCAGTTTGTTTTCAGCTGCTCTTACCTGCTGGCCTATGCGCTGAAGAATCTGCGATCCCCATACCAGGCTAACCTGCATATCTTCCTGGGAAAATTTCCAATCCTGTGAAGGTGTTTTGATAGAGACATTTGCGATATAATCGCGCCAGGTTTTATAAATGGAAGGATTGTAACTCCGGCTACCATCACCAAGCCAGGGTCCATTTTTCCATCCTGCGTCCTGCAGGCACATTCCAACCGGGTTTGCGATACCATATTTCAATGCGGCATCGATATATTGTTTCGAATTGTTCCAGGAGATTGTTTGCCAGGTCGAGTTTGGCTGCAGTGCTTCAATTGCATATCTCGGTACTGTTATCAGTTTTGAAGAATTATCCGGGGCGATCCAATTCACCAGTTCTCCCCCAAAGGCACGGGTGTAACCACCCCAGCAGGTGTTCGGATTCTTAAGTGAAGCATATTTATAGCCGTACGATTGGAGTATGGTTGGCAATGCACTTGTAAAACATGGTTCTTCTGACGAATAGGAAGTGAACACCGCTTCAGGAAAATGATGTTTCACTTTTTTCATTCCATAATAAAACTGGCGGATGATACTTTCACCTGAAATATTGAAAAGATAACTTTGTCCATAGGACGGGTTTACATATTCAATCCGCCCCCCCAAAGTTTGGTCAGCAAAAATCTTTTTAAAATCGGCATAGGCCGCAGGGTCCTTAATCATGGCAGTATCCCAGGTATCGGGTTCTATTTCAATATTGATGTTCCATTTAGGATTTTTTTGCAGTTGATCCACCATAAATCTCGTATTCCACTCAGGATAATGACCCCAGACTCCACCATGATAGCCATCGATAAAATAGGCATTCTGGGCATGAGTGCTGATAAGTGAACCCAGCATGAAAAACGCAGTTAAATAAGTTCTGATTAGAGCCATAGTTTTTGGTTTCTGGATGATTTTTTATAGTGCCTGAAAAATAATAGCCTTGTGTAGAAACAGAAGGCCTTGAATGCACCAAAACGATTGCCTGTAGAACGCTGCCTGTAGCGTTAGATCTAAGACACATGAACAACAGGAAACCGCCAGCCAGCTATCAAATTAATCTTCGGAATTTTGTAAAAAAACAAAATCCGGCAACTTATTTTAGATTCGGGTTTTTTTGAACCTCAGTCAGGGGAATTGGAAACAGCAGATTTTCTTCGGTGAAGGGAATGAGATGATTTGGCGATTTATATCCTACGAGGTCAACGATTTTGTTTTGGCCGACATCAAAAGCCTTGCGCGTCCTCAGCATATCGTACCAGGTTTGAAATTCAAAACAGAGTTCCCAGAATCTTTCTTTCAATATGTCGTCCACTTCGAGTTTTGCAGGAAGGAGCGCACCTGGAAATGCCCGGCTATGCACCTCATGCCAGGAACTTATTGCCAGCGGATCAGAAGTTAAGCCCCCATCCTGCCGGGATTTCGCTTCGGCACAGATCAGCAACACTTCCGCATAGCGGATCAAAGAAACATTGAGTCCGGCCCGGTTGGTAAGTTCCGCAGTGGAATCCCAATATTTAAAAATATACGGAGCGTTGAAATTAACATTCAGGTTCGGCGTCCCAAACTGAGGATAACTATTATAAAAAAATACCCTCTCTTTTTTACGGACATCTGAATCGTGAAACGAATTATAAAACTCTTTTGTAGTGCCCATGGCGCCGCCGAGCGTCGGTTTTATACTTATCGGCAGATATGGATACGGCATTAAGGAAAAATGTAAAATATTCGGAGCATTTACAGGATCACGCTGCAACATGAAAATATTTTCGCCTGTATTTTGCTTTGATTGCTGGCGAAGATCAGCAAAGTTGGGAAAAAGCGAAAATTCGCCGCTGTTTATTACTTCCGCAGCTTCCTTGTATGCAAGCTGGTAATATTCTTTTTTTAAAAGCGGATAACCGGCCATAGTAATATACACCTTTGCCAGCAAAGCTTTTATGGCTCCCTGGGTAACATGTCCCCGTTTATCGGTCCAGGGCAACCCGCAAGCCTGTGCAAAGTTCAGATCATTCACAATCTGTTTGTAAATATCTTCGACAGGTGCCTTGTTTATATGGGTGTCTGCCAGGCTTAAGGTGGGAACAGTTTTCAAAGGAAGACTTCCAAATAACCTGACACCCTGGAAATAATACCAGGCGCGGAGAAAATGAGCTTCACCAAGAAATTTTTTCTTTGATACCTCGTCTAGAATATCTGTTTTTGACAGATTCGCTATGACACTATTGCAATTTTCAAGTGGATAAAAAGTAGCATTCCACCAATCGCCAAGATGCTGATTAGCCGGGTCAATTTTTATAAGTTGTAGAAACTGGATATCATCACTGTTCGGGGCATAAGGGCGAGTACTGTAACCCGTCATATATTCAACTGCAAACAATGGGCTAACAGATACGCCTATGCGATTAGTGTGCAATCTTGATAAGCCCGCATAACATCCCGCTACAGCAGCTTCGGCCTGGGCTGGAGTGGTATAATATTTTGATGCATCGATAAATCCTGTTGGTTCTTCCTCCAGGAATTTATTACATCCGCTGAAGAAGAGCAACAATAAAGCAGATATGGGCATTATTTTTATCATCAGATAGTCACTGATAAATTTATTGAGATAGTTTTAGCTTTAGGATACTGGAAGAAATCAACGCCCTGGTTAAGATCACCATCAAAAGAGGTATTCTCGGGATCGTAACCCTTATAGCCCGTTAACAGGAAATAATTTTCTGCCAGTACAGTAAGACTTCCCCGCTTCATTCCAAATTTGTTCAATAAGCGGGTAAGGTCGTAACTCAACGAAATATTTCTGATCCGGAGAAAGGAGCCATCTTCTATATTATACGAATCAATGCGATTTTCGTTTCCATCCAGCGGCAACCGCAGTTGTGCCAATGGTGTATTTTGATTTTGTGGTGTCCAGGCATTGAGTATGCTCTTATAACTATTCGCCCATGGCGCCTGCGTTTCATCTATATTTCGAAAAAAATTAATGATTTTGTGACCATACATCACCTGCACGTCCACAAATAAAGAAATTTTTTTATACCGGAAATGGTTTTCAAAATTTGCCTCAAAATCCGGCATTCCGTTTCCAAGCGGAACACGGTCATCTGCGTCGGTCATCTTATTTCCATTTATATCAGCCCATTTAAGATCTCCCGGTTTTTTTGCATAAACCGCTGCCTCGGCTGCTTCATCAAGCCCCCATGCATCCTGGCGGAGATAACCAAAAAACTCATTTAGCGGTCTGCCTTCTGCGATTCGCCCGCCCCAGGTATTGATGATATCCCCATTAAGCCGGAGTACTATTGACCGGTTCATCGAATAATTTATACCCGTGTTCCATGAAAAGCCTTTTCCGGAAATTACTCTTGCGTTGATCCCCAGCTCAAGCCCCCGGTTGCGGATAGATCCAATATTATCAAAAACTCCACTGTACCCGGTTGTTACGGGCAGTTGTTTTCGATATAGCAGGTCGGAGGTCACTTTATCATAAACATCAGCCACCAGGTCAATCCGGCCATTAAATAGAATCAGGTCAAGACCAAAATTAAGCTGGCGCGCTTTCTCCCATTTAAGATCCTGGTTACCCAGTTCCGCTACTGTAACGGCGGGGTATAACCGATTATCAAAAACAACCTGTGAAGCATTGAGGCGGTTTAGTGTTACATAGTTACCTATAGCAGCATTGCCATTGGTACCTATACTGGCTCTTAGCTTAAGTGTGTTAATTGCCCCGGTCGGGGGAAAAAAATCTTCCTCTGAAATCACCCACCCTGCTGACACAGATGGAAAAATTCCATATTTACTATTTGCACCAAATCTTGATGACCCATCGGCCCGTAGCGAAGCCCCGAAAAGGTACCTGTTATCAAAATTGTAATTTACCCGGGTATAAAACGAATTAAGCTGATTACGGTCGGTGCCGGATGTTGGTTGTTCCCATACTGATCCGGCCTGGAGATTGTTAAAGCTGAAGTAGTCGTCGAAAAAGTTTTGTGCTCCCGCAGCGGTAGAAGTACTGAGATAATAGTACCAACTGGCACCAGCAATAGCATTAAACCGATGTTTTCCTGATTTTTTTGTATAGGAGAAATAGTCTTCATTGGTCCAGGAGCCACCATTAGTATGTGTTCTTCTTGCAATACCCTGTTGGGTCGCAGAATAATCGTAAACATCCCTCCCGGCATAGTAAAAGTTGTAGCCTGCACTTGTGAAGCCGCTCAGGCTGGAAATAAAATCAAGATCCGGGGCCAGGTGGAATGTGGCAATGATATTCGCCTGTGTATATGTGCGGCCGGTAATCGACTTTACATCGTTAAGCAGGCGCACCGGGTTCTCGGAATTTTCTGCCCCGGGATAATCCGATTTGCGGGAATAGGTACCGTCCTCATAGGTGACAGGCAAAAAAGGAAGAAATTCCACCATTTGCCTGAGTGGATTAAGACCGAGTGTATTCAGATCGATATTATTAGATTGTGTTCCCCCGGTGTTTATTGATGCTTTAATGCCCAGCCATTTTTTTACGTTCCAGCCTACATTTATATAACCATTCACTTGCCTGGAGTAGCTGTTTAACATGATACCCTGTTGATTTCTGTAGGAAATGTTTGCCAGTACTGTCAGATCGTCTTTTCCTCCGGAAAATGTGAGGGAATGGTTGTGTGATAATGCCTCGCGGGTGGCGGCTTCCTGCCAGTTAATATTATGAATGGGTTTACCATCAGAATAAAACAATTCTGTTTTCCGTGCAAAAAAATTGAAGGGATCCAGGTGGGGAGCCATCCTTCCTGGAACGTATTCATATGTACGCCGGAACATTTCAAGCGCACCATCTGCATCCAGCAATTCAAGTTCACGGGCTAGTTTACCTACGCTCAGGGTGCCGCTGTATGAAATTTCTGATCTTTCCTTCTGTCCTTCTTTCGTAGTAAGTATGATGACCCCATTTGATCCTCTCGATCCATAAATGGCAGCCGCGGCTGCATCTTTAAGTACGCTCACAGAGGCTATTATGCTCGGGTCCACAATTGCGGGATCGGCACCCACAAACCCATCAATAACATAGAGTGGGATGTTCGAAGCATTAATCGATCCGGTACCCCTGATCTTAATGGTTGGCTTACCTCCGGGCTTACCCGAATTTAACATCACACTTACACCCGGAATTTTACCTGCAATTGCCTGAACAATATTTATGGAATTTGGACGCTCACTAATTTGAGCTGTACTCACCAATCCAATTGCTGTAGATATATTTGATCGCATCGTATTACCATATCCTAATACAACAATATTGCTCAGGGCGCTTGTTGAGTCCCGCAGAAGCCTGATCAGATGATCAGTTGTATTGCCAACCCTGATCCTTGTTTGTATATAACCGATAAAGGTGAACTCCAGGCTGTCTTCAGCTTTGATGCCATTGATTACAAATTTTCCGGATGTATCTGTCGTTACTCCCCTCAGACTATTTGCAACACTTACAGAAACCCCGGGAAGTGCTGTACCCCGCTCATCAACAACTTTTCCCTTGATGAACACTGGTATTACCTGCAAAGTTTTCCTGGTAATAAGAATATTTGTTCCCTGCTGTTCAAACAATAGCGATGCAGGTAGAAGATCATTAAGGACAGCATATACAGAATAATTTTTTTTACTGATTGTAAACCTTCCCAGCTTCCGTATATCTGTGGAATTATAAACGAATTTAAAGCTGCTCAGCATTTCGATCCTGTCAAAAATTTCGTTCAGGTATTGATTTTCTTCGTGGAGATTAACAAAAACACTACGTGGATCGGGGGCAGATTGAGAATAGACCCGGATATTTGTGAGTAGCACAAGGGATAGCAGAATGATCGGGAATTGGATAATTTTATTAAGTAGAAACAATCGTTGAATTATCTTACACTTCATATCCCACCTTATCAGTTAATTTGTTGCACTAAGGCAATTCGGGTAAGCCTTCGGATCTGCCCGTGCAAAGATTGTCAATCGATGATGACCTTATTTACAAGGCTTACCAGAAATTACATACCGTCCATTTTGTTTAATAACTTTACTTCCATTTATACTGGATAACATTTTAATAATTTCAACCGGGCTTACGTTCGAATCAAAACTGGCAGTAAGCAAACATTTTTCAATCCCGGGATCCTTGAAAATGATATCCATGTCAAACTTTGACTTAAGTTGTCCGGCAATATTCTTAAAACTGGTTTCCCTGAATATCAATGAACCGGTTTTCCATGCAATGGCCTGATCCGGGTTAACTTTTTTTGCGGCAGTTCGCGCTCCACCGTTGGAATTATAAACAATTTCTTCGTTCATACCCAGCACGCCCAGTACCTCCTGGTCAATATCAACAGCCACTTTGCCTTTAGTTACCGTAACTACTGTTGTCGGATCAGATTTATGCATCCGGATATTAAATTCAGTGCCAACAACACTTACATTTAATTTACCCGCATGCACGATGAATGGTTTTTTTTGTTGGGAAACTACAGAAAAATAAGCTTCGCCATCCAACCATACTACACGGGTGTCTTTTATGAAGTTGTTGTCATACCTGATTTTGCTTTCGCCATTGAGCCAAATAATGGATCCGTCGGGAAGGGTGGTTTTTGTAGTTTGTTTTTCTTTCCCGGTTATATTGACATAAACAATGCGAGACGTCTCTCCGGGACGGGAAACTAAGTTATAAACCAACAAGCCCAGGCCAAGCAGGATGATTAATGACGCAGCTATCATCAGCGACCGGTATCGCGATATCGCTGGTACCTTCTGAACCTTTTCGGGCTTAGATGGAAGAATCGTTCCGCGTATGCGTTCAAGCATTCTTGCACTCGTTGCCGATTTTTCAGAAGCATCCATCTTATCGGTTAATCCTTCCTTTGCTTCAAATGAATCATACCACTTGTCAAGCAGTGACAGCTCTTCCGGTGTGGCTTTCCCTGCTATTGATTTTGTAATAATGTCATTAATGCGTGATTCATCCATGGGTGGTGAAAATACGAATTTATCATTGAATGGTCAATGGTCACCATCCCTCATTCTGTTTGAGATTAGATCCAAGATCAATTTGTTCCTGAGGAAAAGGAAAAAAATTCTGTTTTGGTTCGAAAACCCGATCCTGCACTTTCACGCGCTGGTATGTAACGGGATTTCCGGCTCCATCAACTGTAATCTTTATTCCGGTAACAGGTTTGTTGAAATAAGTTTCTCCTTCCTTCCATCTCCGTATATCATAGAAGCGGTGTTCTTCAAAACACAATTCCACCCTTCGCTCATTTTTAATACGGGCGCGCATTTCTGCCTGGTTGAGGTTAGTTGGCAGCGCAGGCATGGAAACCCTTGCACGCACCTGGTTCACAGCATTGTGAACCGCAGAAACCGGTCCCTGTGCTTCGTTTAATGCTTCAGCATAGTTGAGAAGTACTTCAGCATAGCGGAATAAAACCCAGGGGCGACGGATCGATGCATTGGAAACCTGGTTCCATCTTGCATTTTCACTGAGAAACTTTTTCATGTAATATCCCGTCTTTGTGGCATTGATACTTTGATCAACAGCGTCTTTGCCACCAACATGAGTCAGCACTTTTGCGGTTTTGAAAGTTGATCCGTTAAAAAAAATAGTCAGTGCCAGCCTTGGGTCCCGATTGACATATGGATTATTTTCATTGTAACCGGATGTAGGATCAGTAATCGGTTTACCATTGCTCATTTCAAATGCGTCTACCATTTCCTGTGTTGGATTTGTGCGACCAAGTCCGCCATCAAAACTCACGGGTGCATTAAATATTTCGATGCTGTTGATATTATTAGCCTGTGTAGCAAAGATTACTTCGTTGTTATATGCCGCAGTACTATAATTAAACACATTGGCATAACCGGTGATCAGTTGTGCGCGGTTAAGATCAATTATCGCTTTTGCAGCGTCGGCAGCTTTTTGCCACTTTACAACATCTGTGCCCGTACTGTAAAGCGGACTTGCGGAATAAAGATAGAGTCTTGCTTTAAGGGCCATAGCTGCGATCTTCGTGGCCCTGCCGATTTCCTTTGTATCGGCTGAACCATTGTAGTCGGTGTTCCACTGAGGTAGATTTGCATAGGCGGAATCACAATCAAGTACCACCTGCGCAACACATTCTTCCCAGGTATTTTTGGGGAGATTCAGATCCTCCGTTCTGTCAAATACCCGGTTAGCAATAATGATAGGACCATATCTTTTCATCAGTTCAAAATGAAATAGTCCCCTGAGAAAAAATGCCTCACCGCGCCATCTTTTTCTTAATGAATCTACTGTGAGCGTAGAATTCAACGGCCTGATTTCTCCTTTAGAGATAGTCTCAAGGAAAACATTAGCCTTCCGGATCCCATTGTAATAATTCGCATAGCCGTCATCGAAGGTCCGGGCCGGACCCCAGGTTCCGTTAACTAAAGTATAAACAAAGGAATTCAGGTTTGAATTCACAGCTTCATCACAGGCAGCGGCAAGCATAGCACCATTGCTATCGAGATTGAAACGCGCGTCATTGGCAACAGTACCCGCGCCGATTGTGTTGTATATATTATCCAGGAATCCTTTAACGTAAAGAAAGTTACCGGTCAACTGGTCGTCAGTTATTTCACCACCCTGGTGAAGAATATCTTCATCGATATTTTTCTTACATCCTGCAAGCGATGCAGCCAGGCAAACAAGCGCTGCAAACAAAATATTTTTAATTTTCGATTCCATTGTTTGAAATATTTTACATGGGTGTTTCATATTGCTGATTTAATTCTGTTAAAACCTGACATTAATACCACCGGAAAAACTAGCCAGATAAGGGTATGAGCCGTAAACGCCACCAGTAACCAGATCAGGGCTAAGATCCAGATCCTTCAAACCCCCAAAGGCAACTATATTATACCCGTTCAGATAGATGCGGAAGGATTCAACTCCCGCCCTTTTAAAAATCTTTGACGGTAACGTATAACCGAGTTCCACATTCCTGAGTTGAATGAAATCGGATTTCCTCATCCAGAAGGTTGATGGAGCCGTATTATTTCCCCTGTCTGCAATGCCCAGTCTTGGCCATATTGCAGTGGAGGCAGTGGCTGCCGACCAACGGTCAATGCTGTACTGATTCAGGAATCCATTTGCAGCAATTCCTGAGTTAATTATGGGATTCAGATTGGCAAAACCACCGTGTTGCCCGTTAAAAAGAAAACTAAGATCGAAGCCGGCGATATTCAGGCTTGCCCCGAATCCATAATAACCTTTGGGTATCGTGGAATAGTCAAGTACTGAACGATCGAAATTATCAATCAGCCCATCATTATTAACATCACGGTATTTTAGATCTCCCGGTTGTATTCTGCCTGAAAGGGTCTGTCGCGGCGATTTGCTGATTTCATCCTGGCTCTGGAAAATTCCTTCAGACTCATAAACCAGCCCAGGATTCGCGAGCGGATGCCCGGTCTGACGCTGATTCTCTGGTAAGCCCGGGCGGTCATTGTAGGCTACGAGGTTTGATTTTGCATATGTGTAATTAGCAAAAACATTAAGCTGTAGTCTTCCGATCTTTTTTGTATAGCTGACCGATGATTCAATGCCTTTGTATTGTGCAATACCATTGTTTTCCGGAACGAGGGTCTGACCAATGAAGCCCGGGATAAATGCAGGTGAAATCAATCCCTTGCGACGGTCTATAAAAAAGTCGATACTTAAAGACAGTGCCTGCGATAAAAATTTCGCATCTACTCCTATGTCAAGTTTGTTGGATCTTTCGAAACTAAGATCATTATTTGGTAATGAAGCCTCTGCCGTGGCGCTTCCGGCACTTGAAAACCCGGTACCAAAACTATAGCTTGGAATATTGATCGTATTATAGAGTGACTCCCAGCTATAAAGTCTTGCACCATATAAATTTTCGCTGCCTGTGCTTCCATATGAGGCACGGACTTTCAGGTAATCGATCGCCGGTACTGATTTAAGAAAATTTTCTTCTGATAAAACCCATCCTACCGAGGCAGCCGGGAACAGGCCGTACCTGTGTTCCGGGGCAAAGCGGTCATTGCCTGAATAGTTCAAAACCACATCTGCAAAATACCGCTGCTGGTAACCATAAGATGCGCGGTAACTGATACCTTTCCGTTTAAAATCAAACCGTGCATTTGCAACAGGGTTAAAATAGGCAGAACTATTGTACCGTAGTGACATATTCAGATCACTTTCTCCAAACCCACGATCATAATCAAAGCCAGCCCAAAGCTCATTGCTCCGGATGCTGTTGCTGAAAGTAGCCGGGCTGAATGCCAGGGCTGAACGCGGACCGCCAAAACGTGTATAAGCCCCGGTCGCCGGATTCTCCTGGTAAACATCAAAATTTTCGTTACGGCCATTTTGGTAGAGGCCGGAGTAATCATATGAATACATCACATTTGCTGACAGTCCCTTCAGCCAATCATCCATTTTATACCTGGCCGTAGTTGAAGCAAGCAACACACGGTTCACCTGTGAACTGTAACCTTTGTTTTTTAAAGTGCCCAGCGGGTTATTTGTAAATATTGAATTGCCTCCGTAGGATCCGTTTTTGTTCACAAGGGGATAAGCATTGGGTGGTGTAAGATAGATGGCATTCATGAGGCTATCCATTCCGGTGGTGCCAAGACTTAATTGTACCGGCCCGCGACGGTCTTCTATACGGCCACCAATATTCAGGGTTATATCAAGTTTATCCGTCACGGCGGCGCTGATATTTGACCGGAAATTATATCGCTGATATCCCGCATTGGAATTATAGTTGTCTGATTTCGATTCTGCGAACAGTCCACCCTGGTTATAGTAACTGAATGAAGTAAAATATTTCACCGCGGTGTTGCCTCCGGAAATTGTACCAACATATCGTTGCAGCGGTGCAGAACTCTCAAAGAATCTATCTACAAAATTATTGTCAGGATAAAGGTATGGATCAGTACCATCACGGTAACCATCAAGCGCTGTTTGATTATATAAGGGTGCGAAACCATCATTCTTCAAAGCTTCATTATAGAGAGTGGCATAAGTAAATGAATTCAGCGGTTGTATTTTATACTTAGGTGTCTGCACGCCACCCATTAGATCCAGTGTGATCTTCATATTTCCGGCATTGCCGGTCCTGGTGGTAACCAGTAAAACCCCGTTTGCGCCCCGGATCCCGTACCAGGCTAGTGCGGTTGCATCTTTTAGTACACTCACACTTTCAATTTCATTGATATCCATATCAGAGAAATCCCTTTCAATGCCATCTACCAGTATTAATGGCGCCTGCACATCGTTGTAGGATGATCTGCCCCTGATTAGTATCGATGCCGCATCATTTCCAGGAGCCGTTCTCACTGGATTCACATAAACACCTGCAAGCTGCCCGGTGAGAATATTTGTAAGTGAAGAAAAAGGGATCTGGGGAGCCCCCTCTCCTTTTAACACCGATACCGCGGTTGTGAGTTGCCTTTTTTTCCTGGTGCCGAAAGGAATGAATACTTCATCGTTTTCGGTACCATCGATTAATCTTTCGGTCAGCATAACTGAACCTTCCCTGATATCTTTCGCAGCCATGCGAAGCAGGTTGAATCCTTCTTTTGTAAAACTTACATATTCAGACTCACCGGCCTCAAGTGTAAATCTTCCGTCAGCTTCAGTGACCAATTTTTGTGATCCGCTTTCTGTTTCAATTAATACACCAGGTACCGGCTTCTGATTTCTGTCTGTGACTCTTCCTGCAACTTTTAGCACCGGACCTGTTTCCTGTGCAAATGCAAACTGTAAGAGGAGAAGGAAAAAACATAAAAAAAATATTGGTCTTTGCCTGAAAATATTATTTCTCATTTTTTAAAAAATTTAAGGTCAGAATCGGATTATTCCCATCCGGGGTTTTGTGTGAGAATACCTTTACTTTTTTGTATCTCTGTCCTTGGGATCGGATAAAAATTCTGACGTTCAAGAAATACTTTTTGTACGCCGGCACCAAGATTTATCACCTGGTAAGTGAAAGTTCCATTCCCGTTTTTTATTACATTCATCCCTTTCATTGTCTGGGCAATAACCTGTGGACCAATTTTCCAACGCATAATATCATACCATCTCTGATCTTCAAAAGCAAGTTCTACTGCGCGCTCATTGCGGATACGATCTCTCATGGCTTCTTTACTTAAACCTGCCGGAAGATCCGGCATGCCTGCCCGGTTACGAATAAGTTTAATTGCCGCGTAAACGGATGCATCGGGGCCGGCGGCTTCATTCTGAGCTTCCGCATAATTCAATAGAATTTCACCGTAACGGAAATAGATATAGTTTACCAGCGCGGTGGCAGATGAACCGGCATATGTAACCTCCGGCCACCATTTTTTACAGTAATAGCGGGTCATTGAATAGGTAGCATTTCCTTCCTTATAATCCTTGCCTCCATCCCACATTTCCATGCGTCTTCCCTGCCAGGCCATATCATTATAAACAACATTCACATAAAAACGGGGGTCACGGTTGAGATATGGTTGCTGTGGATTATAACCTGAGGTTGCATCAGTGATCGGTTTTCCTGTGTTCATTTCATACAGGTCAACATGATTTTGGGTTGGATTATTTGTTCCCTGGTCGCCACCGGAACCTGGAGATAATATAGCATCCTGGAGATATGTAAAGAGCCGGCCCCTGGGTCCCCTTGGTTTGGTCAGGATATATTCCGGTGATTTATTCTGGCTGAGGATGGTTATGTAGCTCGGCATTAACGAATACAAGTTCATATCCATTACCTGCTTAGCCGCAGCCGCTGCCTTTTGCCATTTACCTGCATCATTTGAAGGATTATCGCGCGGGCTTGCCGCATAAAGCAACACCCTTGATCTTAATGCTTTTGCTGCACCTGCGGTAGCGCGTCCGTAATTTGAAGTATTGTTTGGGCCGCTTGTTGCGTTGTAATCAAGTGGTAACAATTTTTCGGCCTCCTCGATATCTTTCAGGATAAGATCTACAACTTCATCGTAACTATTTCTGGGCACATCAATATCATCGTTGAGCGCATATGCTTTATCGATAATCGGCACCCCACCAAAACGTTTTACCAGGTCCGCATAGTAAAATGCACGAAGAAAATATTGTTCGCCTTTTATCCGGCCGGCATCCTGGGCAGCGGTCCATGGCACTTCATCCATCTTCTCCAACATCACATTGCAGTTACGTATGCCTCGGTATGAATTATCCCAGACTGTATTAATGTCATTGGTGGTGCTATGATACAAACCTCCATAAAAAGGAAGAACAGATCCGGCTGCATCGCCCTGGGCAACAGCTTCATCGGAGATATGCGAAGTACTTGTCCGGGTACTGCTTGCACCCCAACGGTGATAATCGCTGATACGAAACTGGTACGAATTGTCTGCAAAATTCGATGCCAGGACGGGATCGGCAAAAACAGCGTCCAGTGTCAGGTTAACCCCAGGTGCACGTTCAAGAAAATCTTTTTTACAGGATGAAAAAATAAACAGTATAAATATTAAGTTGAATATTTTGATAAGCTTCATAGCTGAATGCTTTTAAAAGTTAGAATCTTACATTTACTCCGAAATTGAAAACCTTTGGCAGTGGATAGTTTCCGGTGCCGCCCTGCTCAGGATCAAATCCAAACCGATAAGGGGTCCATGTATACAGGTTCTGGCCACTAACGAATACATTAAATACCGACATGCCGAGTGATTTTGACCAGCGGGATGGGAGGCGCCAAGAAAGCTGGACATTTCTAAGCTTCAGGAAAGACGCATCCTGTAACAGGAAATCATTGGGCTGATAGTTCACGAAAGCATTACCAAGCGCATGCAGTGTTGGCCAGCTGGCTGTTCCGCCTTTGGATGGCGACCACCTGTCGAGCATAAAACTATACATCTGCTGACCAGGAGAATTCTCTGTAAGCTGTACGTTGGAACTAACATTTGCCTGACCCTGGAAAAGCAAATCGAGTGACAAACCACGCCATGCTAATGACGGAGAAAAACTATAATTGTACTCAGGTCTGTTTGAGAAACCAATCGGCACGCGATCGTCAGGGTTGATCTGGCCATCACCGGTTACATCTTGATACTTAAGATCACCGGGAACTACTTTGCCAAGCGTGTTTACCGGCGATGCCGCTATGTCTGCCGCAGACTCATAAAAACCTTCTACACGGTATCCAAAAAATTGAGCGATCCTTTTGCCTGCTTGTTTCTGTTGCTCCGGTGCACCAGGCGGTTCATCAATGTTGATAATGCGGTTCCTTGCAAAAGATACCTGTGCATTAAGACCATATGTAAATTCTCCGATCGTATTTCGGTGACCGACCTCTATTTCATACCCTTTGTTTTTTACTTCTCCTACATTGATTGCAGGATAAGGTTCACCATATTGATTCAACCTCGATTGGGGGTTTGTAACCAGGATATCCTTTCGGTGATCATCAAAGATGTCAAATGTGAGTTTAAAAAGGCCAGCTCCAAAAGAGGCTTCGAAACCAATATTTCTTTTTGTTGTTTTCTCCCAGGTCACATCCGGGTTGCCAACACGTGAGTGAATAACACGTGGATAGTTTACAAGCGAATTATTGTCGCCAAATTGTTCATTGCCACTGACTGTATAATCATCAAGGAAAAGAAAACGGGTGCCCCCTATCTGATCATTTCCTGCGGTTCCATAAGACCCCCTGATTTTAAGCAGATCGATCCAATGGATATCTTTCATAAATTCTTCATTGCTCAGTGTGTAACCAGCGGCAAATGCCGGGAACACGCCATACCGGTTGCCTTTCATGAAGTTTTCAGATCCATTGTAGCCTACACTTGCTTCTATAAAATACCGGGTGTCGAAGTTGTAGGTAACGCGGCCAACCATGCCCTGGATAGCACGTACAGCATCACTACCAATAGAAGCCCGGGCCTGGCGCGTAGCCAAAGCCATGGCTGTGATATTATGATTGCCAAAACTGCGGTTGTAATCAAAACCAAGCTGGATGTTGGTATTGATGTTTCCACCATTTGTATTTGTCGTAATGTTTGAAGCGTAATTTTCTGTTTCGTGTTGTGGGGAAATACCTGAGATCTTATTTCTCCTGTCTATGATATCATAAGTACGATAACCATTGGAAGATTGAGTTATTGTAAGAGAATACGAATCATAGGCATAGGTTCCGCGAAACGACAACCCCTTTGTGAGTTTGTCAAGTTTATAGTTCAGATCAATTTTTGCTTCTATATTGTTGTTTTCATTTATCTGGAAACCATCGTTGGCGATTAGTGCAATTGGGCTAATCAGGTTGAGGCCAACAGAAGGCGCACTGGTATAACCAAGTCCGGGCAAAGTTACCGGCATAGCATAAGACGGAATCTGGATCATCTTTCCCAGCACAAAACCAATATCGCCAAAACTGGTATTACCCGGTGAATAGGCATTGCCCTTAACACCTCCAAGTGTAACCGAAATCTTTGCGTCCTTGCTTACATTCAGGTCAACGTTAGATCTGAAATTATATCTTGAAAAATTATTTACCGTTCTTGAACCTTTGGGAGTGCCAAAATCTTTTGTAAAACCATCTTCATATAAATATCCGGCAGACACATAGTACTGCGCGATTTTACTGCCGCCTCTTACATTAATATTATGCTGCGTTTGAGGGAAATAATTCCTGACCATTTCCTTATACCAGTTTACGTCGGGATACCAGACAGGGTCCGATTTGTCTTTTAACTTCTGAAGTTCGGCGTCTGTGAACATCAATGCTTTCCCGTCATTTGCCAGTGCTTCGTTTTTCAATGTGGCACTATTGAAAGCATCCAGCACATCCGGCATCCCTGCGAGCTTTTGCAAGCTAAAATTGCCATTATACGAAACAACCGGTTTTCCCGGGGTTCCTCTTTTTGTTGTGACCACGATAACACCGTTTGCCCCGCGAATTCCATAAACCGCAGTTGCGGAAGCATCTTTTAATACATTGATTGATTCCACTTCATTGGGATCAATATTGCCGAAATCAGGTCTTTCAATTCCATCAACCACAACTATTGCAGAAGAATTTCCAAAGGTTGACTGCCCGCGAATCAGGATCGTTGCTGCGTTGGAGCCCGGCTTGCCGGTGGTTTGAATGGCCGTTACCCCTGCGATTCTACCGGTAAGTGCCTGGGTTAGATTTGGTGTGGGTGATTTTATCAGATCCTCTCCTTTTACTGATCCGATAGCCCCGACTACTGAAGCTTTTTTCTGGGTGCCGTAGCCAACAACAATTACATCCGACATTGTTTTCTCAATATCAGGCTCCAGCTGCACATCAAAAGAAATCCTGCTACCGAGCGGCATCTTAATTTCACGATAACCGACATAACTAAAGCTGATCTCCTTTTTATTATCAGGAACAGTGAGACGGAATTCTCCATTCTGGTTTGTAGTAGTCCCTTTATTTGAATCACCATAAGTAACTGTGACACCAGGCAAAGGCAATCCTTTTTCATCAGTCACTTTACCGGTAACCACAAGGCTCTCCTGGGCAAACGCACTGAGACAGGAACAGAGACCGGCAGGCAGGAAAAATAAAAGAACTGAAACAATTCGCAGCAGCATGATCGTTAGTTTTGATTTTGTAATTACGTATCCTTATTGGTATAGTCACAAAATCAGGTCGAAGCCACTATTATTGATTCAAATAATTCCAGGATTTTTCAAAACAATTGTTTTCTAAATTTAGCAAATGGAAAAAATCAACCCGGACGATATACGCTATGCTGATCTCGCAGGAAAAAGATTCAACAAACGTTTCACTGGCAAACCTGACTATATCCTCCTGCCAGGGTGTACCGGGGAAGTTGTTGAGGCAGTTCAGGAAGCCGTAACTAATAAACAACGACCAATAGTGCGCAGTGGCGGACATTGTCTGGAGGGTTTTGTATCAGACCCAACTGTGCAGGTGCTTATTGATATGTCGTTGATGACTGCTATACATTATGACGCTGAAAAGCGTGCCTTTTTGGTGGAGGCCGGGGCAACTGTCGGTGAGATGTATCGCAGGTTGTTCCTGGGCTGGGGAGTTGTTCTACCAGCTGGTGAACATCCTGGCATAGGAATGGGTGGACATGTATTGGGTGGAGCATTCGGTTTTCTTTGCCGCGAGTATGGATTAGCGGCAGACTATCTTTATGGTATAGAACTGGTGACAGTTGATACAACCGGTAAAGCTTATAGCATTATAGCTACGCGTGAACCAACAGATATTAACCGGGAGCTTTGGTGGGCGCATACAGGTGGAGGTGGTGGCAACTTTGGCATCGTAACGCGCTACTGGCTCAGGTCCCCTGATGCCAATGGATCAGATCCATATTCGGCCCTTCCTAAAGCACCGAAGTCCATTACCACATTAAGAGTGACCTGGGACTGGAAACATTTTGATGAGCATTCGTTTTCGCATCTCGTAAGAAATTTCGGTTCGTGGTGCCTGGAGAATAGCGGCTCCGACTCGGACTTCAGGCGATTATTCAGTATCCTTTTTTTGAATCATCGTAACCTGGGCAAGCTGGAAATAAAAGCCCTTGCTACGGGATCTGATGCTACCCGTCTTCTTAAGGAGCACCTGGCGGCAATTGCTGACCCGGTCGGATTACCTTATACAAATCAGCCCTATACATATCAGATAGAGGAAACATCATGGTTAAGGTTTGCGCTCAATCCATTTCCTGAATTATTTCAACCGGGATTTGATAACGTACATACAAAAGTGAAGGACGCATATTTCCGCCAACCCTTCACCGACAGCCAGATTACAACTTCCTTCAAATATCTCAATGCGGATGGAAATATAGGAGGAGTGCTAGGCATGGCAACTTACGGAGGTAAAGTGAGTGAGGTGTCGTCGGATGCAACTGCATCTGCACAACGGGATCCTATTATGGATGTTGCCTGTAATACAGGATGGATCAATCCGGAGGGTGAAGCAACATCGTTGGACTGGGTGCGTAATTTCTATAAGGATCTCTTTCCGGACTCAGGAGGTGTTCCTGTGCCAAATGAACAAACAGATGGCTGCATGATCAATCATCCGGATACAGACATCGCGGATCCACAGTTTAACAAGTCAGGCGTTCCATGGCATATCTTCTATTACAAGGAAAATTATCCAAGGTTGCAAAAAGTAAAATTCAAATGGGACCCACTGAATATATTTCATCATGCATTGTCCATACAAGGCGTGGGTTAAGATGAACCCTCAGGTAAGCATACGTGGTAATGCTGCTTTTGTTTCTGGTCCCGCCTTCTCCGAATATTTTTCAAAATTCCGGATGAATAATTCTGCCAATTGATTAGCAGCTTCATCATAAAGATTTTCATTCTGCCAGCTGATGCGCGGGTTTAGCATATTGGTTGGTACACCCGGCACATATTCAGGAATCTGAATGTTGAAATGTTCGTCAGCGTGATAATTCACATTTGCAAGATCACTATTCAAGGCAGCGCGTATCATAGCTCTTGTATACGATAAAGAAATCCTAGTGCCCTTGCCAAATCCACCCCCTGTCCAACCGGTATTCACCAGCCATACATTTATCTCGCGATGAGCCTCCAACAACCCACCTAAAATTTCTGCATATTCAACAGGATTGAGAGGAAGAAAGACTCTGCCAAAACAGGCAGAAAATACCGGCTGAGGTTCAGCAATACCGATTTCGGTACCGGCGATCTTTGCGGTATAACCACTGATATAATGAAACATTGCCTGGCCCTTATTCAGTTTACTGATTGGTGGCAGAACACCGGAAGCATCACAGGTAAGAAAGAAAATATTTTTTGGGTTGCCGCCAACAGAGGGTTGTTTAGCATTAAGGATAAAATCGATCGGGTATGCCGCTCTCGTATTTTCACTGATAGAATCATCGTCAAAATTTACTGTCGTAGTGCCATCAGTAAACACTATATTTTCCAGTAAGGAGCCGGGTCGTATAGCGTTGAAAATCTGTGGTTCTTTTTCGGGGTCTAAACGAATGCATTTGGCATAACATCCCCCTTCAAAATTAAACACTGTTCCTTCTGCCCATCCATGTTCATCATCGCCAATCAATGCGCGGGAAGGATCGGTACTCAATGTTGTTTTACCTGTTCCGCTTAATCCAAAGAATAGTGCAACATCACCCTTCTTTCCTTCATTGGCGGCGCAATGCATGGATAATACTTTGTGGCGGAAAGGAAGAACAAAATTCAGCACACCGAATAATGCTTTCTTGATTTCACCTGTATAAGCGGTGCCACCTATCAGGATAATTTTCCTGGTAAAATTCAGGATGGAAAAGTTTTCCTGCCTGGTGCCGTCTTCACCCGGTACAGCCAGGAAGCCAGGTGCCTGTATTATCAGCCAGTCTGTTTCAGGATATGGAACTTCAGATGCTTCCGGTCGCAAAAAAAGATGATGGCAGAATAAACTGGCCCAGGGAGTATCGGTGATTACACGAACATTCAGCCTGTATCTTTCGGATGCACAGGCATAGCTGTCCCGGACCCAGATTTCTGTTTTGCCGGATAAATAACTACACACTTTATCGTATAGCTTATCAAATTTTTTAGCATCAAACGGAATGTTGACATCTCCCCAATCGACAGAAGTGCGTGTACCTGCATCCTTTACGATAAATCGATCTTTGGGAGAGCGGCCAGTGAATTTCCCGGTATTCACACATAAAGCACCCGTGTTATTCAATTTCCCTTGTTGCAATTCCAGGGTTTGCCGGGTCAGTTCTTCGGGTTGAAGTTGGTAGTGAATGGTATTGGCCTCAATACCCAGGCTACTGAGGGCTTTTAGAATGGCAAGCTGCATAAAAGAAGATTTAGAAAAGCTAACGAACGTTAGTTTGTACTCAAGATATCAAATTCTTTGAAATTTTGACTGTTTTTAAAAAAATATTGATGGGGAAATGCTTTTTCCCGGTCTGGTTGGAACGGTACATGAATTTCCTTGTTAATATTTGCGAAAGTTTCGAGACGCCGACGCCGGTTTTTTTAATAAGGTGGGATTGCGTTGATTTTTACCCCGGCCATTTTAAATACCGCGGCTTCTCACAAAGTTTTAGGTTTTATGGGCATTAAATGCATGGTGATATCTTTTCCCCGGATTTAACTAACTTTCAGAGACAAATACTTGCGTTATGAAAAATCTGAAAAACATTTTCGCAGCCTTTTCTTTTGCAATCTGTATTTCCTTCACTCCCCCACATCATGGCTGGGCCGATTACGACCAAACCAAAACGCTTGACTTTACGGGAACTATTAAGTCATCTGTCTATGAGAATCCGCACGGCGTGATAAAAGTAAACCAGGACAAAAAAATCTGGACCGTGATTCTCGCACCGGTAAGCCGCATGAATGACCGTGGTCTCAACGCCGATATGATTAAAAAAGGCGGCTTGATTCGTGTAGTCGGATATCCGCATAAGGAAACAAAAAATGAAATGCGTGCAGAAAGAGTTTTTGTAAAGGACACGAAATATGAATTGCGTTGATGATCGCGATTGATGATCTGCTGCAGTTTTTGGAACAATCATCCTGGGCTGTTGCTATCCGCCAGTCTTCATGGCTTTATCCTTTTCTTGAAATTATTCACATTACCGGTATAGTACTGTTGGTCGGCGCTGCATTCTTGTTCGATCTTCGTTTACTTGGTTCATCAAAGCATATTCCCATAAATGATTTGAATCGCCATTTATTGCCCTGGTCGCTGAGAGGATTATTCCTGGTGATCCCTTCCGGTATACTGCTTTTTTCTACCAATGCCGGTGCGCTTGGATATGATCCTGTATTCTGGTTAAAGATGAGTTTGCTGGTACTGGCCGCCAGCAACGCTTTCATGTTTCACAAGGTTGCCTCCCGATCTCAGACTGGTGATAAAGCATCGCCACCTGTTGCTGCAAAAGTGATGGCAGTTATTTCAATTTTCCTGTGGGTAGCGATTATTTCCTGTGGGCGATTGCTGGCTTATTAGTACACTGAATTAATAGCTAATTGTTGATGTTGCGAGTTCATGGCGTTCACTCGGTTCTTCACTTCGCCGGATGGGCCTTTCGGTTAGGTTGATTTGCCGCTGTGATTCCTGCTTAGTTTGGTCGTTTATGCCAGTGGAGCTTGTAGCCCTGATCTTCTTTGAGCCCTGATCGGCTTTTTTAGTTTTGTCTTTTTGTGGTAGCTGGTGTTGGGCCCTGATCGGCTGCAGTAACTCCGAGCAGGAATCGAAGGCGGCAAATCAACCCAACCTCAGGCCCATCCTGCACGTTCCAACCTCGTTCACTTGAGGGGATATACGACCAGCACAACAAAATTCAACATACACTTATTGCAATTATCAGCATGCAGACTCCACTTGGCAGACTTCGCATTTCCTTATTAACAATGCAGTTATCAGGAATGCAATGGTCGCATTGGCAATTATCCGAATAAACTTCTTTAAATTACCCTTCTCTGAATTATACTTCTCTGAATTATACTTTCTCTGAACTATGCTTGTCGAATTACGCCTGTCGAATTAGACTTCAACAATTTAGATGTTGACGTCCAGATGTTGACATTTCTAATTTCTCTCTTCTATCTCTGTTTTATTGGCAGTGTGAATGCTTTGACGATATCGTAATTGTGTCCATAGATGAAACCGCAATAAAGGACTAGTAACACTTGTAATGACTGGTCGCATATTCCCCCAAATGGATGAGTTAGTTGGGAGCGGGATGGTGCTTTTGTTTGGCCTTCGTACCGTGGTCGAAGTTACTGCAGCCGATCAGGGCGGTGCAGCAGCTACCACCTGATGAATGCCCGACAAAGCCGATCAAGGCACAAAAAGATGACCGGAGACAACAGCATCCTCCGGAATCAGGAAACATACTAACCACGGGACACAGCCAAACAAAAGCACCATTCCGCTCCCAACGGTGCGAAGGAATGAAACAGAACTGTTGCATAATAAGCCATTAACTATTCCATAATCAGCCATTATTGCATAAAGCAATCGAAAAGAATTGTCCAAATCAACCCCTTATATTGTCGTGTTAACACCCCCGCCCCGATTACGCAATTAATTACCTTAGCCCTCAAATAAGGACATCTGTCACGATAGCCTTATTTATCCATCATTAACCTTTAAAAATTTAAAAGAATGAATTCAATAAAAATCCTTCTCTGCGCATTGCTTTTCGTAACTGCCAGCTTCAACAATACTGCCGGCCTAACCGATTCAGAGCGCAAATATGCCTCAGGCCTGCTGCAGGAATCACGCAAGACGCTACTAACCAAAGTGAAAGAACTCACTCCTGCACAGCTCTCTTTCAAGGCTGATTCCTCATCCTGGTCAGTAGCACAATGTGTTGAACATATTACTATAATTGAGAATGGCCTTTTTGATTATGCGCAATCAGCTTTGAAAGTTCCGGCTGATCCTTCTAAAAGAAACGAGGTCAAATTGCGTGATGAAGATGTTTTAAAAATGGTTGCTGACCGGAGTTCAAAGTTCCAGGCACCGGAATCGGCAAAACCCAACGGTAAATTCGGCGACTTTCAGGCAACTGTGAAGGAATTTATCTCCAGGCGGGAGAATCATATCAACTATATAAACACTACAACTGATGACCTGAGAAATCATTACAATGATTTTCCTTTTGGAAAAATTGACGCATACCAGACGATCGTTTTTATGGCAGGTCACTGCAAACGGCATACGGCTCAGATTGATGAGATCATGCAGAATGCAAACTTTCCAAAAGCAGTTAAATAAAAACCGTTAAATAAATTATAGCTGGGGGTCTATAAAAGTTGAACATATGATAATCGATTGCCCGCAGGGTCTTTGAAATCGAAATACTTCACCACGCCCTCAACCGTTTCTATATCATCCAAATCAGAAGTAAGTTTTTTTACCAGGCTATGTGCAGCATCAATATCTTTCGTTTCAAAACGAACAATTGACCCGCCGCCAACTTTAAGATAGCCGGTATCATCAAGCTGTAGCCATACATTGTCTGTTAATTTTAGCTCAATAGTGCCTGGATCAGGTTCCATCGTTTCAACATCGCCAAACAAAGCCTGGTACCATTCCGTAGATTCTTTGACATTCTTTACTGCAATACCAATTGTTACACTTTCAATTTTTTGTTTCATACTATCCGAATTTGATTTACAGTGCAAATCAATAGAAATTTCCAAAGCAAAAATTGTAAAAATGCGACACTAATCACTTTTGTAGAAAAGTGCAGAAAGTGCCATTTTATCATCTTTTAAAAATTCTTTGGGTGTCGTTCCTGTAAATTTCTTAAAGTCTTTAATAAAATGTGCCTGGTCGTAGTAGTCACTTTCGTAAGCAATTTTAGTTAAGCTTTCAGATTGATGATTGATTACCATTTTTAAAGCAGTTTGTAATCTTATAACTTTTCCTAATTGCTTTGGGCTCATACCAACTTGTTTAAAAAACTTTCTTTCGAGCTGTCTTCTTTTGTATAACTCATCTTTAAGAATTGAGCTTATTGGTGAACTCCCTCTTGTTGAAAATAAGGCATCAATGGTTGATTTTACTATGTTATCAATGGTTGCTTTGTTCTTCAATATATCTAACATGAAATCTTCTATGATTTTTATTCTTTTATCTGTGTCTTTTGCCTGAAGTATTTTTAGTTTCAATTCTTTTGACGGTTTTTCTCCAAATAACTGCCCTATCGGTGTCTCTCTATTTGATAATTTTTTAATAGGCACTGAAACAAAGTTGGCAAATCCGTAGGGATAAAACCGAACTGCAAAAGAATTGACATATCCTGTCGGTTCGATATAAAATGGTTCAGTAATTTGTCCAAGTATGAATGCACGAGGTTGGATGATAAATCTGTCTCCGGAGGTAATTCGCTTTATATCGTCGCCAAGAATAAAAATCAATTCAATACAGCCATCGGGTACAACACGCTGTCTTTTCGAACCTCCTCCGGCTAAAACTTCTAAAGTCCAATAGCATTTTATAAGAGATACTAAGTCTGAATGCGGTTGAAACGTTTGATAGTTCATATTTAGAATTAATATTAGTGCTTCTGACTTATAAAATCAACCATTTCACGGGTAAATTTGGAACATACTTCCTTGAATGCATGCGATATTCTTCTATTTTTTTTGAGTAAATTTAGTATCATGAAAAAAATACTGTTCCTCTGTATCGCCTGCTGTTCACTGTATGCGGTCGTGATGCCTCTTCATCGCGGAAGCGTGACTGCAGGCTATCGTGATGCTATCAGTGCCTGTAGCCCGCAGCAGGCAGGATCCATCATGGAAAGAAAAGATGGAAAGTTCATCACTCCATTACCAGGTTGGGGACATTACAGTTATACTATCTCTACTACTTCAGACAGCGCACAGTATTATTTCAACCAGGGGCTCACGCTATACTATAGCTATCATCCGAAAGAAGCGCTCGCCTCCTTCAAAGAGGCTAACCGGTTCGATACTTCCAGTGTCATGGCAAGTTGGGGCCAGCTGCTGGCCAGGGGTCCTACCTACAATGGCGCCCATTTTTACACCATGCCACCCGATGTAACCAATACGATGCTCAAATTGCAGGATCAAATAGCCGGCAGCGCTGCAACAAAGGAAAAAGAAATGGCGGAAGCAGTAATAAGCCGTTATCCTGCCGCAGTGCAAACAGCTCCGAGGGATACGTTGAATCGTATTTATGCGGCAAAAATGAAGATACTGATGAACAAATATCCCGGGGACATTGATATTGCCGCCTTATACGTAGATGCTGTTATGCTTATCCATCCATGGGATTTTTGGAACAACGACGGCACCCCGAAAGAATGGACCGAAGAACTGGTATCCATCAGCGCAAACATAATCAAAGCGAAGCCTCA